>JAABTE010000259.1 GCA_011390035.1 Desulfobacteraceae bacterium
GAATTTGACAATGGGGATATCAGCATCGCTATTCTCCTTAAGCCCCAACGGGGCGAAATCCATATAGCCAGGGGCAACGCCCCTGGACAAGGCGAAAAAAACATCAAGCCCTGAAAGGGCGACATTTATAAAGGGTGGCGCCCGGCCCGATCGAAGGCACGCTTTACAACCGGCCCGGCCGGTGATATGACTGTAACGATGGACGAAAACGCGGCCTCCCCCAAGCGGCGGGGGCCATCGGCACATAAAAGGAGATCGCCATGAGCAAGGTTTTAATCATCGGCGCCGGCGGCGTCGGGGGGGTTGTCACCCTCAAGTGCGCCCAGGACCCGTCGGTGTTTTCAGACATCGTCCTGGCCAGCCGGACGCTGGAAAAATGTCAGGCCATCCGCCGGCGCGTTCAAGAGCTGGAGAGCCGGGACATCGAGATCGCCCGGGTGGACGCGGACAACGTGGACGAGCTGGTCTCCCTGATCCAGGCGGCCCGGCCCGACCTGGTCCTCAACGTGGCCCTGCCCTACCAGGACCTGACCATCATGGACGCCTGCCTGGCCACCGGCGTGGATTATCTGGACACGGCAAACTACGAGCCGCCGGACGAGGCCAAATTCTGCTATAAATGGCAGTGGGATTATCAGCAGCGGTACGAAAAGGCCGGCGTCATGGCCCTGCTGGGCTGCGGGTTCGATCCGGGCGTCACCAACATCTTCTGCGCTTACGCGGCCAGGCATCACTTCGACGAGATCCACGCCATCGATATCATGGACTGCAACGCCGGCGACCACGGCCACCCCTTTGCCACCAACTTCAACCCGGAGATCAACATCCGGGAGGTGACGGCCCGGGGCAAGTACTGGGAAAAGGGCGAGTGGATCGAGACCGACCCGCTGTCCGTTCACAAGCCCTTTGACTTTCCCGAGATCGGCCGGCGGGAGATGTACCTGATGTACCACGAGGAGCTGGAGTCCATCGTCCGCCACTTTCCCCACCTGCGGCGCATCCGGTTCTGGATGACCTTTTCGGAAAACTACCTGACCCACCTGCGGGTACTCGAGAACGTGGGCATGACCCGCATCGATCCGGTGATGTACGAGGGCCGGGAAATCGTTCCCCTGAAGTTTTTAAAGGCCCTGCTGCCCGAGCCGTCCTCCCTGGGGGAGAATTACAGGGGCAAGACCAACATCGGGTGCATGATCGAGGGGATAAAGGACGGCCGGCCGCGCAAGTATTATATCTACAACGTCTGCGATCACGCCGAGGCGTATCGGGAAACCCGGGCCCAGGCCATTTCCTACACCACCGGGGTGCCGGCCATGATCGGCGCCCGGATGATGCTCACCGGCCGGTGGCGCGGGGCTGGGGTGTTCAACGTGGAGCAGTTCGATCCGGATCCGTTCATGGCCGACCTGGCGCGGTCCGGGCTGCCGTGGACGGAAACTTTTTTATAAGCGCGAGGATTTGGCCTGATAAATGCCCTTTAACCTAGACCACTTCGACCCATGCGCCGTCCCCTCCCCCTGCTATGTGGTGTCCGAGGCGGCCATCCGGCAGAACCTCGAGATCATCGACGGCGTCCAGCGCCGGACCGGCTGCCGGATACTTTTGGCCCTCAAGGGCTTTGCCATGTTCAGCCTCTTTCCGCTGATCCGGCAATACCTGTTTGGCGTGTCCGCCAGCGGGGTGTACGAGGCCCGGCTGGGGCGGGAGATGTTCGGAAAATCGGTCCACGCCTGCGCGCCGGCCTATCCGGAGGCCGAGTTCCACGAATTGCTGGCCTATTCCGATCATATATCTTTTAACTCCTTCAGCCAGTGGGATCGATTCCGGGACCGGGCGCTGGGGCGGGGGGTGGCCTGCGGCATCCGCGTCAACCCCGAGCGCTCGGAGGTCAAGACGGCCATCTACGACCCCTGCGGCCCCTGCTCCCGGCTGGGGGTGACGGCGGCCAACTTCCGGCCGGACAGGCTCGACGGCGTCACCGGCCTGCACTTTCACACCCTGTGCGAGCTGAACGCCGATTCCCTGGCCCGGACCCTGCCGGTCTTCGAGGAGCGGTTCGGGGCGCATCTGGATCGGATGGAATGGGTCAATTTCGGCGGGGGGCATCACATCTCCCGGCCCGATTACGATGTGGACCTGCTCTGCGACCTGATAAACGACTTCAGGCGGCGCCGGCCCCTCGATGTTTATCTGGAGCCGGGGGAGGCCATCGCCCTGAACGCCGGGGCCCTGGTGGCCACGGTGCAGGACATCTTCCGCAACGACATGGACATCGCCATTCTGGACACGTCGGCCGCGGCCCACATGCCAGACACGCTGGAGATGCCCTACCGGCCCGAGATCGCCGGGGCTGGGAAGCCGGGGGAGCATCCACACGTCTATCGGCTGGGGGGGATGACCTGTCTGGCGGGGGACGTGATCGGCGATTACTCTTTTCCCGAGCCGCTGACGGTGGGCCGGCGGCTCGTCTTCCTGGACATGGCCCATTACACCATGGTGAAGAACAACACCTTCAACGGCATCCGGCTGCCCGCCATCGCCGTTTGGGAGGAAGGCGGCGGGGTTCGGGTGGCGCGGCGGTTCGGCTATCCGGACTACCTGGGGCGTTTGTCATGACCGATGGTCAGTCTTCCCGCTCCACCAGGTTGAAGGTGATCCGGTCGAAATCCTCCTGGAATTCCTGGCCCATGTCGGCCATGTCCTCGTCGTCTGCCGCGTAAATCCAGTTGACCGTGATGCGCTTGCCCGCGTCGGCGGCATCCTCGAGGATGTCGCAAAAATCCATCAGCGCCTTTGAGGAGCTGGAGTTGAAGTAGTCAAGCTCGATGTTGACGGTGACGTCGTCGTCGGTCGCCTCTTCCAGGTAGGCTTCGAGCCACTCGAACACGGGGGCGTAGAATTCGGAGGTGTTCTCCGGATAGGATCGCCCCCGGATAACAAGCCGGCGGGCCTCCGGATCGAAGTCGATTTCGGGGGTATACTTGGTTGGTTCCAGTGACAGTCGTTCCATGGGATGCTCGGCGCTCCTTGTCAGATGATGATTTTCATGGAGAAGAACGAATAACGGTCGTCGATGGGCTTGAAATCGAACTCGATGGGCCGGCTGGCCTTTTTGGCCATTTCGATGAACCCGAGGCCGGCGCCCTTGCTGTCCTCCCCCGATTCGGACGACTGCTTGCGCTGTTTCCGGTAGTGCTGCTTCAGCTCGTCCTTGCTCATGGCGTTGAGCCGGTTGAGACGCTCGGTGAGAACCGTCACCTTCTCGTTTTCCACCATGTTGCCGCAGTGGACGAAATAGTTGGCCTCCTCAAAGCCCACCGCCAGGATGCCCAGCCGCAGCATCCGCTCGGCCTTCTTGCCGCCCTTGTCCGCCGGGAACTCTTCCGCGGAGTAGTGGAGGATGTTCTGGGCGTTTTCCACCACGATGGAAAAGACCCGGAGGATGGTGGATTTGCCCGCCTCCTCCAGGTGCATTTTCTGTTCCAGCGTGGTGCCCATCTCGGCCACCAGGTTCTGGGAGATGGGTCCGCTGAAGCAGAAGAAGACGCCCCGTGTCATCAGCTCCTGCCTGAATTGATACAGATCGATCATGCCGCCTTGCTCCTTTTTTGTTGCTTTCCTTGGTGCCTTCCCTAGTGCCTTCCTATGGTAAATCCCGCCACCGTGATATCATCCACGCGATCATTGTCGCATCTGTGGGCGTTGAACGCTTCCATCAGGGCCAGGCGCCGCTCGTCCATGGGCAGGCCGGCCACCCCAGCCAGCAGGGCGCGCAATTTCCGGGTTCCCAGGCGCCGGTCCTGCGGGCCGCCGAGCTGGTCCGTAAAGCCGTCC
>JAABTE010000260.1 GCA_011390035.1 Desulfobacteraceae bacterium
CATGAATCGACTTTCAGAAGAAACAGCAAGTCCTGTCGTGATCCTGGGGGTTCCATTGATCAACCCTTTGATAAGCGCGGGCTGATGATCCCCTTTCCCCTGTCGTTCGAAATGACAGCCTGCCGCAAGTAAATGCTTTTTTAAATCTTTTGCGTAATCAGCCATCAGCCAGTGACCTGACGCGCAATCTCAAACCGTCTGGAAAGCAGTTCAAAGGGGACTTCCTGGCTTGCGGCGACACCGTTAGCCTCTAGAAGTTCAGGAATCACGATTTTCAACTTCCTGATAAGTTGTTCCATTGTTTCAGCTTCCGTGGCAAGACCAGGGACATCATCGCTCGTTGCAACCCAGACCTGGGATTCGTCGTCCCACTCAGCCCTGATGGAAAAAGGTTCTGTTGCCATGGTATATTCTCCCATTTTTTAACATCTGTTTGATGTGATATCTTCGATGGCGCAATGGCGCTCCCTATCCGCCCAGCCCGAGCCGATCCCGCTGATAGCTGCCATCCTGCACCCGGCGGCACCAGTTTTGATTCTCCAGATACCAGGCAACGGTCTTTCGTATGCCGGTATCAAAGGTCTCCTCGGGCGTCCAGCCCAGTTCCTCCCGGATCTTTGTGGCGTCTATGGCGTAGCGCAGGTCGTGGCCGGGGCGGTCCGGCACATGGGTGATCAGCCGGGCGCGGGGGGCGCCGTCGGGCATCAGGTCGTCCAGAATGCGGCACAGGGCGTGGACCACCTCGATGTTGGTTTTCTCGTTGTCCCCGCCGATGTTGTATGTGGCCCCCGGCCCGCCGTGGGTCAGAACCCGGCACAGCGCCTTGACGTGATCCTCCACGAACAGCCAGTCCCGGATGTTCAGGCCCTCGCCGTAAACCGGCAGGGGCTTTCCCTCCATGGCGTTTAAGATCATCAGCGGGATCATCTTTTCCGGAAACTGGCAGGGGCCGTAATTGTTGGAGCAGTTGGTGATCAGAACGGGCAGGCCGTAGGTGCGGTGCCAGGCCCGGACCAGATGATCGCTGGACGCCTTGCTTGCCGAGTAGGGGGAGCTGGGGGCATAGGGGGTCCGCTCGGTGAAAAAGGCTCCGGTGCCGGCAAGATCCCCATACACCTCGTCCGTGGAAACATGCAGGAAGCGGAATCGATCCCGGGCCGGGCCCTCAAGGGAGCGCCAGTGGGCCAGGGCCGCCTCCAGCAGCGTGTAGGTGCCGATGATGTTGGTTTCCATGAACGCGGCGGGGCCGTCTATGGAGCGATCCACATGGGATTCGGCGGCCAGGTGCATGACGGCGTCCGGCCTATGCCGCTTGAAACAGCCGGCCACGCCGGCGGCATCGCGGATGTCCACCTGTTCAAAGGCGTAGCGGGGGCTGTCGGCCACCGGCGCAAGGGACTCGAGGTTGCCGGCATAGGTCAGGTTGTCCAGGTTGATCACCTGGTGGGAAGTGCTGGCGATCAGGTGGCGGACAAGGGCCGATCCGATGAATCCGGCCCCGCCCGTGACGAGTATTTTCATTGAGGTCTCCAATTTTTTTATCGCTTCTCCAATCCGGATTTTCTGGTCTGGGCCGTTTTCCGCCGCAACCGCCATGATCAGGGCGTCCCATATTCAAAAATGATGATCCACCGCCAGATCAAAGGCCGTATTGGCATCCAACGCGGCGGGCATGCGTCAATCGTTATGCAGTTCGCCACGGGTCCAGTTTCGAACACCGGTTTCGGCCTGGATATCTTAAGCGGTCCAGCAACATCTTTTTCGATCCGTTTTGCTGAAAGCCGCTAATTCAAACATTTTTAAAGCCGCCATTAACCTTATGTGATATTCAATCTCGTTCCTTGCCATCAGTTTTCATCCCATTCGCCAAGGAACGTCATTATATAAAGCCGCCCGATCCAGCACCTTCTTGTTGACGAGCGTTGTTCTTATCAGAAGGGGGGACACATCAAAAAAATCGGCGGCATCTTCAATGATGTCGTCCCCCGGCTCGCGACCGTCTAAAAACCGGGTCAGATCCGAGTAGGGGCAAAGCAGCTCCTGGGCGAAGGCCCTTTGGAACTTTTGCCTTTGCGTTGCCGCATCGGAGGCAGGCAAAAGCCGGTCCGACTCGGGCGCGTCGAGGTGGGCCGCCACCAGTCGGGCCAGGGCGAAGCGCCTGCCGGTGGAAGGTCTCCGGTTTAAAAAGGCCCTGAAAACATCCGTGTTTCCATTGTCCCGAAATCCGGCCGCCATGGGGGCCGGCGATGTGGCTTCCTGGGATTGCAGAATTGTTTCCGGCATATCCAGGATCTCTGAAAAGCGTCGAGACGAAAGCGGGCCCGGATCGATGGACCAGGCATCCCTGACGATGCCGGCGGCCCGCTCGGCCCGCTGCCATGAAAACGCCGACGGCCTCAATTCTTCCCCAAGACGCCTCAGCAGGGCGCCACAGTCGGGCATGCGCAGCGTCACCGCCTTTGGCCGGGCCTCATCCCATAGCTTCTGGATATCGGCGTCGGCATTTTCCATGGAAGCGGCCGCCATCTCTTCCACGGCGCTTTCACCATATGCCGTTTTCATTCCCTCAAGCCGCTCCATCAAGCCGTCCGGGGCTTCGTCCGGATCGAATCCCATGCAGGCTTCCAGTTTTCTGTAGGCTGATAGCGCCGGGTCCCTTCTTTCCATCGTCACTTCTTCCCAAAGGGTTTTAAGATCCTCCTCTCCCGGCGCCAGGCTCTCCAGTCGGCCGATGACCGCCTCGATAAATCGATCCACCGCGATTTCAAAGGCTTCCACCGGAATAATCTCCGCATGATGATTCAAATAGCGAACGGGCTGCCCATCTCGGGCCGAGGTAGGCCTGGAGATAATGGCAACCGCCCCGCCATCGCCGATAAAGGCGATGTCCGGCCACAGATACCCTTCGCCGGCCGCTCCGATTTCATGGGAAAGTTTCCAGAAGACGGTATTTCTTTCCGGCTCCCATCTCAGCCTCCACCAGTTCCCAGCCATCCACTCGGCCAGCGCGTAAGCCGATACCCTTGCGCTCTTCCGGACGGTCTTAACCCTTTGATCCTCCAGTTCAGTCAAGCAGTTGCCTCTTGCGATGATACTCAGTTCAGCAAGTGTCGATCTGTCGATCCGAGAGCCGAATTCACGCGGAATCCAGTCAAAATCAATGGTGAACAAGTCCGTCATGTCGCTGCTTTAAGCCCAAACCCCATACTCAACAGCCGCAATGCTGCCTTTCTGCCGCCATTCGCTCGATCTGTTCCGAGTCCGGTTCCGCCAGCGCCTCATCCGGCGGCAGCGGGGCATACAGTATTCCGTCGATATCCGCCATCATCGCCTCGGCAATGGCGCGGGCTTCTGGGGTCAACATGTAATCCGTTTCCATTGCTTATCCCTTATCCAAAAAGGCTTTCATAGCCCGCGCCACCCGCTGCTGATCATTCTGGCTCAGGTACGGCGACATGGGCAGGCTCAGGCATCGGGCCGCAACCTTTTCCGCCACCGGAAAATCTCCTTTGGCGTGGCCGAGTTCCGCAAATGCCCCTTGCAGGTGCAGCGGCGCGGTGTAATAGGCCACGGAGGGAATGCCGGCGGCCTTCAGCGCCTCGGAGAGGGCGTCCCGGTTATCGGATAAAATGGTATATTGGGCGTAAACCGAGTCGTTCCCCTCACCGATGATGGGCGTCCGGATGCCCGGAATTTCAGACAGCAGGGCGCTATACCGCTCTCCGGCCGCCCATCGCAGCCGGCACTCTGCGGGAAAAAGGGCCAGCTTTTCCAGCAGCACCGCCGCCTGCATCGAATCCAGCCGGCCGTTGATGCCCAC
>JAABTE010000261.1 GCA_011390035.1 Desulfobacteraceae bacterium
CGGACCCCGAATCGCTGTGCCGCAGACAGTCATGAACATCACCTCCGAAGGGTGGGTTTGGCCACGGTCGGCTTTCCGGGCCCCCATCCGTTGTCGGTTTTTCCGTTTTCTCCGGGGGCGAGCCCTGTGAACATGGCCGCGTGGGCGATCAGGGTCAGCGGCGGGTCGGTGCTACGGCCGTCCCGGGTAAAGGCGCCCCGGCGCATCAGGTCGGCGATGGCGGGGGACGCTTCCGGCCCCAGCGCGTCGGGGTGCAGCGCGTCGATGGAAACCACCAGAACATTGCGAAGCGGTTCCGCGGCCGCCGCGTCAAACGGCAAGGCGGCGGCTGCGAGGAAAGCCAGAAAAAGCATCGCCGGCGCCGGCCGAAACATTGTGCGCATCATGTTGTCCTCCAAAACCATTATATTTCCGGATTACCGGCCTGGGCTTTTGGCGCATATCATCATCAATCGCGCATTCCCCCGACAGTGCCGCCATCATGGCGCGATGCCCAGCTTCCGCAATGTGTTCTCCGTGGGAATGCCGTTTTCGTCATACCCCCGAAGCCGGTAATAGGCAGTCCGCATTGTTTCCAGCGGCACCCGGCGCTCCTCCGGGTCCGACCGGCGGGACTCCGTCAGGAACCGCTCCGGCAACACATCGTCCTTGGCCGATATGCCGAACCGGGTGTTCATATACCGTTCCAGCATATGGATGCGGGCGCCGGCCCGGATAAATTCCCGGTTGCCCATGGAAATTCCCGTCACCGTGGTCCAGAGGCGGCGGTAGATGCCAAAGTCCACCAGATGCACGGCCAGGGCCGGCATCGCGCCCATTATGAAGCCCAGCAGCGGCTTTGGGGTGTAGCGGGACAGGGGCGGCTCCATGGTGTAGGCGAACAGGGTGAACTGGCAGGTGTGCAGGGAGTTGATGCAGCAGGTCAGGTCCTCGAAGAAGCGGACGAAGGCGGGCTTGGCCCCGGTATTTTTGGGGTCCAGCAGGCCCAGCAGGGACTCGAGGCCCACCAGGTAGGCGGACAGGTGGCACCCGCCGCGGTTTGCCACCGCGTAGGCCAGGCCCTGGCCCCAGCTTCCCCGCGGATCGTAGGCGGCCATCTCCAGGCCCTTTACGGCGATGGCGAAGGCCTTGCCGCCGTACCGGTCGGAGAGGCGGGCCACGCCGTTTGCCATCTCGTCGCCAAAGCCCCGGCGCAGGGCCATGTCCTCCAGGGCCTCGGCCACGCCATCCGTGACGCCGAACCGCAGATCGGTCCGGATCAGGCCCTTTTCCCCCGCCTCCATCACATAGCCCAGCACCGAGCCGGCCGAGATGGTGTCCATGCCCATCCGGCAGCAGATGTCGTTGAATTCGATGATCCGGTCCGTGTCCCATATGCCCAGGTTGGGTCCTAAAAGGCTCAGGGATTCGTATTCCGGAATCTGGTGTTCGGCCCCGGCCGCGTCCGTGCCCTTGTGGCCGCAGAGGATGGCGCAGGAGCGGCAGGAGCGGGTCTTGGCGTCGTACTTTTCCCGGAAGGTTTCACCGCTTACGGCCGGTGCGCTGGCGTGGCGGCCGTCCCGGAAGTTTTCCACAGGCAGCAGGCCGTCCCGGTTGGTGTAATGGACGTTGGAAGCGGTGCCGTAGAGGCGATAGGCCCGGCTGGTGAAGTCGTTGCGGTTGATGTAGGAAAGGGCGGTCTTTGTGGCCTTTTCGAACCCGGCCGGATCGGCCGGCGCGATCTTGAAGACCCCGCCACGGGCAAGCGCGGCCTTGAGGTTTTTGGCCCCCATCACGGCGCCCATGCCGCCCCGTCCCAGGAATCGGTGGCCGGAGGCGATATTGGCGAACAGGGTTCGGTTTTCGCCGGCCGGCCCAATCACCAGGGCGCCGTCTTTTTTACCCGGGGCAAGGGCCGCCTGGGTCTCGACCGTGTCAAGGCCCATCAGGCCGGACGCGTCCCTGAAGGCCACGCCGTCGGCCGTGATCTCCAGCCAGGTGGGGGCGGCCGCCGCTCCGCTGATCAGCAGGCCGTCATACCCGGCCGTTTTCAAGGCCATGCCGAAGGGGCCGCCGCAAGAGGATGTGGTGAGAATGCCCGTGAGGGGCGAGCGGGTCAGGGCGGCGAACCGGCCCGAGCAGGGGGCGCCCGTGCCCATCAGAACCCCCATCATGAAGCACAGCGGGTTTTCCGGGCTTAAAGGGTCGGTGTCGGGCTTGATTCGCTCGGAAAGCAGGCGCAGCCCCAGGCCCTTTCCGCCCAGGTAGCGGCGCCGGTCCGCCTCCGAGACGGTGAAGGTTCGCCATGTGGCGGTTGTCAGGTCGATATCCAGAACGCGGTTGCGGGCGCCGATGATGGTTTCCAATGGCGGGGGTTCCTTTCATTTACAGGGTCAGGACGCCGTCAAAATCGTCCAGGCCGGCCGGAGAATGGATCACACGGCCATTCATTGCCTCGCGGCGGGGCGCCGGGGATAGCCGGGCCGTTTTTGCCGCACTGCGTCATAGGGTACGGTTTCCCGAGGGCCCCGTCAATCTGTTTTAATGCCCTGGACGCCTTTTTCCAGGGCATCCCGGATGATCCGGGCGAGCTGGGCCTTGACCACCGGCTTCATCGCCAGCCCCTGAAGGTTCATCTCCTCAATGACGTCCGGCCCCACCCGCTCGCTGAACCCGGTGCAGATGATGATGGGGATGTCCGGCCGGATGCGCCGGAGCTGATTGGCAAGGCCGATGCCCGTCAGATCCGGCATGGTCATGTCGGTGATCACCAGGTGAAAGTCGTCCGGCGACGCCCGGAAGACCGACAGGGCCTCCAGGGCGCCGGTCATGGCCGAAACGGAGTAGCCGAGCCGCTCGAGCATCTGGCGCATTATGGTCGCCACGAAGGGTTCGTCGTCCACCACCAGTATCCTCTCGGTGCCGCCCACCACCTCGGGCTCCGGGGCGATGGGCTCGGCCGGGGCGTCGGGAAGGGCGGGCAGATAGACCTTGAATGTGGCGCCCCTGCCGAGGGCGCTGTCCACCAGGATCTCCCCCTTCAGGGTCTTTACGATTCCATGGACCACGGAAAGGCCCAGCCCGGAGCCCTTGTCCTTGTTCTTCGTGGTGAAATATGGCTCGAAGATGCGATGGGCGATGGCGCCGTCGATGCCGCATCCGGTGTCGGAGACGGTGAGAAGGACGTGGGGGCCGGGCTGGAGCCGTCCTCCGAAGCCGTCCTCGGGGGCCAGGTCCACCCGGGCCAGGGCCACGTCCAGCCGGCCGCCCTCCGGCTCCATGGCGTGAAAGGCGTTGGTGATCAGGTTCATGCCGATCTGGTGAATCCCGGTGGGGTCGGCCATCACCGGCGGGCACCGGGGGTCGATGGCCTGCCGGATGGCGATGGTGCTGGGCAGCGAGGCCTGGCAGAGCTTGAGCAGCTCCTTGAGGATGAGCTGAACGCTCACCGGTTTCATTTCCCGGTCCACCTGGCGGCTGAAGGCCAGGATCTGTTGCACCAGGTCCCGGGCCCGCTTCACGCCGGCGAGGATTTCTTCGGCGTATTGGCGGGGGGCGTCGTCGGCCGGCAGATCGTCGATGAGCATCTCCGCATAGCCCATGATGGGGAACAGGATGTTGTTGAAATCGTGGGCGATGCCGCCGGAGAGGGCGCCGAGGGCCTCCATCCGCTGGGTCTGCGCCAGGTGGATTTCCAGCCGCTTGCGCTCGGCGGCCATCCGCTGCTTTTCCTTTCGGCTCCGCAGCACCTGGACGCCAAAGGCCAGATCCGAGCAGAGCTGGCGCAGCAGGGCCACCTCGTCCTCGTCAAAGGGGTCGGCGTCGTGGGAAT
>JAABTE010000262.1 GCA_011390035.1 Desulfobacteraceae bacterium
GGGTCATCCCGGCAAGGCCGGCCTGATCCAGCGCCGCCTGGAGGCACTGGTCGGCCACCTCGGCGAAATCGACGCCGGTGCGGGCAACGTGCCTGCCCAGCAGGCGGCCGCCCTCGTCCAGCACCGCCACCTTGGTGCGGGAGGCCCCCAGGTCCAGCCCGGCGAACACCCGCGTTCCGGATGGCCCGGCGCCGGTCATCGCTTCCTCATTTGGGCTCAATGGCCTTGACCAGCGCCCGGATGGTTGTGTTATAAGGCGTGTCAATGCCGGCCCGCCTGCCGTATTCGATGAACTTGCCGTTCATGAAGTCCACCTCGGTGCGGCGCTTTGCCTCGATGTCCATGAGCATGGAGGGCTTGTGGTTGCCGGCGCTGCCCATGTACTCGATGGAGTGGGGATAAAAATTCCAGCCCAGATGGATCTCGTTGGCCCGGGCCACCTTGACGCACTCCTTGATCAGGGCATCGACGATCTGAAACAGGATCGGATCATTCATGGCCTGGGCCATGGTGGCCCCCGTCACCGCGCACACCGGGTTCATGCAGGCGTTGAGCACGCTCTTTCGCCAGACCATGGAAACGATCTGGTCGGTGTTTTTCGTGGGAAGGCCGGAATCGGTGAGGACTTTGGCAATGGCCTCGGCGGCCGGGGCGGATTCCGGGTCCAGCGCCTGGATGTAGTGGGGCGGATGGTGGAAGGGCATCTTCACATGGCCGGGCTTGACAAGGCCGCAGCCCCAGTTGACCACCGCGCGCATCACCGGCTTTTTGCCCAGGGACTGGGCCAGGGCCAGCTCCGTGTCGATGCCGTTCTGCCAGGAGACAACGTGCATGCCCTCCCGCAGAAAGCCTTCGATGGCCGATGCGATCAGGGGGGTGGCGTTGGCCTTGACGGTGATAAAGATCACGTCCGGGTCGTATTTGGCGATCTCGTCCACGTTGCGCACGGCCCGGGTTACGGTCTGGGCGAGGTTTTCGGCGCCCTCTATGACGATGCCGGGCGCCTCGGTCGTGGGCGCGATCAGCTCCGGAACGATGTCGCACAGCGTGACGTCGTGGCCCTTGCCGGCCAGAAAGGCGGCCACGATGCAGCCCACCGGTCCGGCGCCCACCACGGCGAATTTTGTCGGGGTAAAATCGGATTGATCACTCATGAGGCCTCCTTTGCTGGGGATCGGGTTGAGTGAAACGGTTTCAGGTGGTCTGGGATTCCAGGATGCCGAAGGACTCGCTGTCCAGCAGCCGGTTGCCGTTTTCCTCCAGCACCTCGATGGCCCGGTCCGTTTCGGAGAAGCGGAAGATCATCACCGCCTTGTTGTCGCTGTGGCCCACGAAGGCGTAGGTATAAAGAACATTGATGCCGGCTTCCAGAAGCGGCTTGAGCACCCTCGCCAGCGCTCCTGGGGTATCCTCGATCTCCACGGCCACCACGTCCACCACCTTGGCGGGCATCATCAGCTCCATAAGGATGCGCCGGGTATGGGCCACGTCCGACACCAGCAGGCGCAGTTGGCCGAAAAGCCCCGTGTCCACCAGGTTCAGGGCCCGCAGGTTGATGCCGGCGTCGCCGATGGCCTTTGTCACCTCGTAGAGCCGGCCTGGCGAGTTTTCGATGGCGATGGTCAGTTGCTTGAGTTTTTTCATGAGGACCTCCCTCCGTTGGGGTTGCGCGGAAACATTATATTGTAGCTATGATGTAACTAAAATGCGGCGGGTTGTCAACATAAAAAATGCAGCCGCAGCTATTGCGGCCGGGGCCAGGATGTTATAATAAGACACCGGGGATCATCGAAGAGGGATGCGGAGGCAGGTGCGGAGGCAAATGGCGAAGAGGGATGCTGAGGCAAATGGCGAAGAGCGATGCTGAGGCAAATGGCGAAGAGCGATGCTGAGGCAAATGGCGAAGAGCGATACGGAGGCAAATGGCATGGCGGAAGAAATGCGATACCGGTTTTCATGGGACCTGCTGGGAGACATCGGCCTGGGCCGGCCCAACATGGGGCCCCAGATGCGCCTGGAGGTGTACCGGCTGATGCAGTTCTGCTTTCGGGACGTGATGGAGCGTCAATTGGGCTCCGAGCGGACGGACGCCATCTTCCGGGACGCGGGCAGGCTGGCGGGAGAGCAGTTTTATCAAAATGTTGTGGGGGAGGTGTCGCGCTTCGAGGACTTCATTGACGCCCTCCAGAAGGTCTTCATCGACATGGGAATCGGCGTGCTGCGGATCGAGGAGGCGGACGTCGCGGCGGGGCGGTTTGTCCTGACCGTGTCAGAGGACCTGGACTGCTCCGGCCTTCCCGAACTAAACTATGAGATCTGCACATATGACGAGGGGTTTATCGCCGGGCTGATGGAGAGTTTTACCGGCAGGCGCTTCGTGGTGCGGGAGGTGGACTGCTGGTGTACGGGCGGCCGCACCTGCCGCTTTACGGCGGAGATCGTTTCATAGGGCGGAGGAGAATTGGGGGATAGCGCTTCCATACCGGGTTCCGGGACAGTTTTGGATGTGCCGGACGGACAGGGAAGATCGGTTAGGCCGGACGGACCGGACTGTCCGGTTGCGCCGGAACCGGACTTGGAGGATCCGCTGGAGGCGGCCCTGGACGCGGTGGCTCATGCCCTGATCAAGGGGGTTCCGCCGCCGGACCTTCCCCCGGCGCTTGCCGGAAACCAGAAGCTTGGCCAGATCCTTGATTACATAGGGGGCATTCAGTCCTTCACCCTGAAGATGTCCCAGGGGGAGCTGAACGCTTCTCTGAGGGCCAAGGGCGTCATGGCCGGCGTTTTAAAGTCCCTTCAGGCCAGTCTGCGCCATCTGACCTGGCAGACCCAGCAGATAGCCGCGGGCGATTTCAGCCAGAGGGCGCGGTTCATGGGGGATTTTTCAGCCGCCTTCAATACCATGGTGGCGACCCTGGAAAAGTCCCGCTCCGATCTGACGCGGCGGGAGGCGGACCTTGTGGCCGAGGTGCGGGAACGCAAGCGCATCGCCGCCCGCCTGGAAAAGGCGCTTGAGGCCGCCGAATCAGCCAGCCGGGCCAAAAGCCGTTTTCTGGCCAGCGTCAGCCACGAGATCCGCACGCCCATGAACGCCATCCTCGGTTTCACCGACATCCTGCGCGCCCAGGCAACGGGCGAAACCGAGCGCGAGTACCTGGACATCATCCGCTCCAGCGGCGAAAAGCTGCTCACCCTGATGAATGACATCCTTGATCTGGCAAAACTCGAGACCGGAAAGACCCGCCTCGCGCCGGTTCCTGTGCGGCTGGAGAGGCTGATGGGCGAAATCCACGCCATCTTCAAGCCCCGCCTGGCTGAGGCGCGTATAGAATTCATCCTGGAAATCTCCCCGGACGTGCCTGAATCGCTTTACCTGGACCCGCGCGCCCTGCGTCAGATTCTGTTCAATCTGGTGGGAAACGCGGTCAAGTTTACCCAGAAGGGGCGGGTGCGGATATCGGCATGGGTCGAAAAGCCCACCCAGAGGCACGATCAGAAGCGCGATCAGAAGCGCGATCAGAGCCTCAATCCGGATTATGACACTATCCATGACGGGCTGTCGG
Source organism: Desulfobacteraceae bacterium (assembly GCA_011390035.1). Lineage (GTDB taxonomy): Bacteria > Desulfobacterota > Desulfobacteria > Desulfobacterales > JAABSP01 > JAABTE01. The sequence goes on from JAABTE010000262.1 coordinate 3,564, forward strand.
AAGCGCCCACCGGCGTTGGCGAGCGACTGAATCTGGTGATCGCCGTGGCCGACACCGGCATCGGCATTCCCCCTGACCTTCAGAAAGCCCTTTTCGAGGCTTTCTACCAGGTGGACGGCGGCATGACCCGTCGCTACGAGGGCATCGGCCTGGGGCTCTCCATAACCATGCGGCTGGTGGAGCTGATGGGCGGCCGCATTAAGGTGGACAGCGAGCCGGGGC
>JAABTE010000027.1 GCA_011390035.1 Desulfobacteraceae bacterium
GGTGTAAGGATGCAGCGGATTGTTAAACAGATCCGCCACGTCGGCTTCTTCCACCACCCGGCCGGCGTACATCACCACCACCTGCTCGGCGGTTTCCGCCACCACCCCAAGATCGTGGGTGATCAGCAGGATGGCGGTGCCGGTGTTTTCCCTCAGCTCGCGCATCAGCTCCAGGATCTGGGCCTGGATGGTCACGTCAAGCGCGGTGGTGGGCTCGTCGGCTATGATCAGGCGCGGCTTGCAGGCCAGGGCCATGGCGATCATCACCCGCTGGCGCATGCCGCCGCTCATCTGGTGCGGGTAGTCGTCCACCCGGCTGTCCGGGGAGGGGATGCCAACCTGTTTAAGAAGGTCGATGGTCCGTTCCCGGGCCGTCGCCTTGTCCAGCCCCTCGTGCAGGCGCAGCACCTCGCCGATCTGCCGGCCCACCTTGAACACCGGGTTCAGCGAGGTCATCGGCTCCTGAAAGATCATGGAGATCTGGTTGCCCCGGATGCGCCGCATGCGGCTTTCCGGCAGGGTGGAAAGATCCTGGCCGTTGAACATCATGCTTCCTGAAACGATCCGGCCCGGCGGCGTCGGGATCAGGCGCATGATGGACAGCGCCGTCACGCTCTTTCCGCACCCGGATTCCCCCACGATGGACAGGGTTTTTCCGGCGCGAAGCTGAAAACTGACATCGTCAACGGCGGTGGCCACCCCCCGGTCGGTGAAGAAATAGGTTTTGAGTCCGGAGACATCCAGCAGTGGTTGGGTCGGTTGCGTCATGTTCGGCATCCCCATCTATTCCCGAAGCCGGGGGTCAAGGGCGTCCCGCAGCCCGTCGCCCAGCAGGTTGAATCCGAGTACCGCGAACAGAATCATCAGGCCCGGAAAGGTAACGGCCCACCAGGCCCGCAGGATCAGCGCCCGGCCGTTGGCCAGCATGGCGCCCCACTCGGGTGTGGGCGGCTGTGCCCCCAGCCCCAGAAAGCTCAAGGCCGCCGCCTCCAGGATCGCCGAGGCGAACCCTAAAGTGGTCTGCACGATGAGCGGGGCCAGGCAGTTGGGCAGAATGTGGATGAAAATCAGGCGCATGTCCCCGGCGCCCAGGGCCCTTGCCCCCTGAACGTAGTCCTTGGAATACTCCTCCATCACCGACCCGCGCACGATGCGGGCGTACCGGGGAATGTTCACCACGCCGATGGCCACCATGGCGTTTTCCAGGCTGGGGCCGAGAAAGGCCACGATCACGATGGCCAGCAGGATGGGCGGAAACGCCAGCAGGATGTCCATGGCGCGCATGATCACGTTGTCGATCCACCCGCCGTAAAACCCGGCGATGGCCCCGCCGAAGGTGCCGATGAAAAGGGCGATGGCCACGGCCACGAGCCCCACCACCATGGAAATCCGCGCACCGTAAATAATGCGGCTGAGAAGGTCCCGCCCGAAGTCGTCGGTGCCCAGAAGGTTGTTTGTGCTTCCCCCCTCGGCCCAGAAGGGCGGCTTCAGCTTGGAATAAAGGGACTGCTCCAGCGGATCATGGGGCGCGAGCCACGGGGCGAAGATGGCCATGATCAGAAATATTGAAATGATGATCAGGCCGGCCACCGCGATCTTGTTCTTCCGCAGCCGCAGCAGTGCCTCGTACAAGGGGCTGTGGGAGATTTCTCCCCCTTGAGGGGCCTGGCCTTCGGCGATTGCATTGGATGATATTGGGGAAGCCATATCTCATCTTATCCAGTGGTTGTTGGTGCTTCGGCAGTGCGACGCCATAGTCAATATATCTCTTTCCTGTGTCCGAATCTTCAGGATTTAGATGATTCTAATGTCCCATTGGATGTCGAAGAGTACGCGGGGATTGCCGACCATATTTCTTCATGAGACAGGGTCTCGCCATTTCTGATTTCGGTTCTTCTCGCTTCGATCTCTTTTCTCAATTTGTCATTCTTGTTTCGCCGCGCAGTATTCCTATTCATAATGCGACCACATTCGCACCACGCGAACAACCTTCAGCGCCTCGTCCACCGAATAGACCATGCGGTGCTGAATGTTGATGCGGCGAGAGTAAAATCCGGCAATATTTCCCACGAGTTTCTCATATTTAGGGTAGGGCTCGAAAGGATTCTCTTTCAGAATGTTGAGCAAATTTTTCGCCTGTTTCTCTAATCCGGCTCCTTTAAGCTTTTTTGCATCCTTCAGCGCCTGCCTGGACAGGATGACCGACCAGGTCACCAGTCGAGTTCCTCTAATGGGGTACCTTCGGAAATCGGTTCACTGGCCGCTTCATGAATACTCTCCACAAAGCCCGGTATTTGATTGAGATAGAGTGTCTCTACAATGGCGCCCCAGTCGCTCTCGCTGATAACAATCACGCTTTCACCATCCTCGCGATGGATCTTCAGTGCGTCATGATTGTCAATGCATCGCCGGATTTCCTTTTCAAAATCGCTTTTAAACTTGACCTCCGTCGTCTCAAGCATTTAGATGCCCTCTCTTCCTCAAGCGTTCTTCGGCATTTATATCAACTCACCTTGATCCTCGGGTTCGCCCACGCATACAGGATATCCACCACCAGGTTGATGGAAACGAACACCATGGCGATGAACATGGTTCCACCTTGCACGGCGTTGAAATCCCTGGCGTACACGCCGTTTAATATCCACAGCCCGATGCCCGGCCAGGCGAAGATGGTCTCGGTCAGGATGGCCCCGCCCAGCAGGATGCCGAACTGAAGGCCAATCACGGTGATGATGGGAATCAGGGCGTTTTTGAGGGCATGCACATAATGGACCGCCCAGAGGCTCAGGCCCTTGGCCCGGGCCGTGCGGATGTAGTCCTGGCGCAGGACCTCCAGCATGCTGGAACGGGTGATGCGGCTTATGGTGGCCATGGGGATGGTGGACAGGGTGAAGGCGGGCAGGATCAGGTGCCAGAGGACGTCTTTTAGCGCCGTCCAGTTTTGGGTGATGATGCTGTCGATGACGTAAAAATTGGTGATGGTCTCCAGTTGGATGTAGTAGGAGAGCCGGCCGGAAAGGGGCAGCCACGCCAGGTTGACCGAAAAGATGATCATCAGCACCAGGCCCAGCCAGAAGATGGGCATGGAAACCCCGATGAGCGAGGCCACCATGCTCACATAGTCGAAGATGGAATACTGCCGCGTGGCCGAGATGATGCCAGCGAACATGCCCAGGACCGTGGCGATGATGATGGCGCAGATGGACAGCTCCACGGTGGCGGGGAAGCGCTCGCGGATCTCGGTGGTGATTTTTTCGTTTGTTCGGAGGGCCCGGCCCAGATCCGCCTGGAGCAGCCGGCCCAGGAACTTTCCGTACTGGACATACAGCGGCTTGTCCAGGCCGAGCTGCTCGCGAACTTCCCGGAGGGCCGACTCTGAGGCGCGCTCGCCGAGCATCATCTCGGCCGGATCTCCGGGAATCAGGTGGATCATGAAAAAGACCAGGATCGAGATCCCCAGCAGGGTGGGGATCAGCGACAGGAGCCTTTTCAGGATGAATTTTCTCAAGGTTCTACTTTACCCATGCCTTGTGCATCCGGACGCTGGCCGTCGGATGGAGCTTGAAGTTCATGACCCGCTGCTTCATGGGCCACACCACCAGTGAATGGGCGATGTTGATCAGGGGCACCTCCTCGTGGATCAGCTCCTGGGCCTCGCGGTACAGGCGGATGCGGTCTTCCCTATTCAGGGCCTGCTTGGCCTTCATGATCAGGTCATGGTACTGCTCGTTTTTCCACTGGGTGCGGACGTTCGGGTCCGCCATGCCGTCCAGCAGCACGGCCAGGAAGTTGTCCGGGTCGCCGTTGTCGCCCGTCCAGCCGAGCTGGAAAAGATCCATCTCCTCGGGCTGGGCACGCTGCTTTTTAAGATAGGTCCCCCACTCGAAGGTGACCAGCTCGGCGTCCACGCCCGCGGCCTTCAGGTCCGCCTGCATGGCCTCGCCCACCTTCATGCCGTTGGGGTTGTAGGGTCGGGGCACGGGCATGGACCAGAGGGTGACCTTTTCCTGGCCGGCGGCCTTTAGCTTTTCGGCGAAGCCGGCATCTTTCAGCAGGGCCTTTGCCTTTTCCGGGTCGTAGGAATAGTCTTCGATGTCGTCGTTGTAGCTCCACATGTTGGGCGGGATGGTGTTTTTGGCCACCTGGCCCAGGCCGTAGTAGATGTTATCGACGATGGACTTTTTATTGAGGGCGTGGGCAAATGCCTGGCGGATGCGCTTGTCCTGCCACAGTGATTTGGTGTGGTTGAAGCTCAGGTAGCCGATGTTCATGCCCGGCTGGGAGATGAGCTTCATGGTGGGGTCATGCTCGGCCAGCTCGATGTCTTCGGGGTTGGGGAACTGGCAGATGTCGATGTTTCCGGTCTTCAGCTCCAGAAAGCGCACCGAGTTGTCGGGGATGGAGCGGAAGATGACCTTGTCAAGATAGGGGCGCCCGTCCCAGTAGCCGGGGTTGGCTTCCAGCACGATCCGGTCGTCCTTGATCCACTCTACGAACTTGAAAGGGCCCGTGCCCACCGGGTTGGCCCGGAAGTCGGCGCCGTGCTTGTGGTAGGCGGCGGGGCTGATGATGGCGGCAAAATCCATGCCCATGTTGGCGATAAAGGGGGCCTCCACGCGCTTGAGGTTGAACACCACCGTGAACTCGTCCGCGGCCACGATGGAATCCACCAGGCTGTCCATCTCCATGCTCAGCCAGTACTCGGGGGAGGGCTGTTCATTAGGGAAGGCCCACTCGCTCTTGAAGTACTTGACGTTCTTGTCCTTCATCATCCGGCCCAGGGAAAAGACCACCGCGTCCGAATTGAAGTCGGTGCCGTCGTGGAACTTGACGCCCTTGCGCAGATGGAAGGTATAGGTCTTGCCGTCTTCGGAGATGTCCCACGAGGTGGCAAGGCCCGGCACGATCTCGGTGGACTCGTCGGCGTACAGCACGAGCTGGTCGAAGACGTTGTCGCAGATCATAAAGGAGTTGCCGTCGGTTTCGAAGGCCGGGTCGAGGCCGGGGCTGTCGCCGCCGCGGCCGAAGACCAGCACGCCGCCTTGTTTGGGTGTATCGGCGGCATGGGTGGTGGAAATCATGGGCGCGGCCATCAGCGCCAGCGCAAGCAACAGGATCCAGTGTTTCCGCATTTTTTTCATCTCCCTTCTCATTATGGGTTTATACGGTTCGGGCGCGTTCTTGCCCGCCATGTGATCGGTTATCAGAAAAATCAGGAAAAGTCAAAGGGATGTCTTGAGGCGGGCGCCATTTTCCTTCGCTGTTTTCCGTGCTTGAAAAAAATGTAAAAAGAAACTATGTATTAGATTGGAGATGGATGGCGCCCGGCTCAGCGGAACGGCCGGGGAGGCGGGATCGGATCCACAGGGAGGGAACATGCACCGGGAAGGCATGGAAAACGAACGGGCCGCCGGCATCATGGCCGAGGTCCAGCGGCGCCGGGAGCTGGAGCGGGCCGCCACCATAGAGCTGGAGAGGGTGGATCTGGTGATCTTCACCCTGGCCGGAGACTACTTCGCCTTTTCCGGCGGGGACGTAAGGGAGATCCTCTCCTACGAGAAGATCACCTTCGTGCCCGGATGCCCCGACGTGATCAGCGGGATTATAAACGTGCGTGGGGATATCGAATCGGTGATCAACCTGCGCCGGGCGCTGTCCATGCCCGAGGCCGCCCCCACCCGGGACAGCCGGATCATCATCGCCGCCCGGGACGGCGTCCGCTCCGGCATCCTGGTGGATTCCGTGGAGGATGTGATCGCCGTGCCATCCGACTGGCTCAAGCGGCCCCTTTCCACTCTGGACAAGACGATCCGCGAGTACGCCGTGGGGGGCGAGACCATCTACAGGAGCCGATACGTCACCCTTCTGGACGTGGGCAAGATCCTCGGCGGCGCCCGCGCATGACCTCCTGTGCCATTGGGCCCGATCAAGGGGCGGCCGCCGTTGCCGAGGAGATCCGCGCGCTCATCTTCCGCCTCGGGCCATCCCTGATCGGGCTGGACATGGCCCATGTCGCGGAGATGCTGTCGGTGGCCGCGGCCCGGAAGCGCCGGCTGCCCATGCTGGCGCTGAACGAGCGGCTGCCCGGGCCAGGGGGGCCTTTTCCCTGCCGGTCGCCGGTGGCCCTGATAGTGCCCGGGAGCCGGAAAAGCGGACACCGGCCACGGGCGCTGGTTGTGGAGGGGCCGGAGCAGATCGATCTATCGGTTCCCATCGCCGCCATCCGCCTTCTTCCCCGGGTTATCGCCTCCCCGGGGGCGGGCTGCCCCTTCTGGGCCGCGGCCCTGATCGAAAACGCGATCGTGCTTCTGCTGGACATTTACCGGCTGCCGCCCGGCCAGACTCCTCCGGAGGGGGACGCGCCGGAAGGGGCGGATTGAAATCAACACGCATTGAAAGAACGGGGCGGGACCATGACAAAACTGAGCTACAGAAATCTGCCGATCCGATTCAAGCTGCTCATCATCTACGCCACCCTCATGCTCGTGGCCGTGGCCATCAGCATCGGCGTCATCTGGGGGGTTTCCGTTCGCGCCGTGCATCGGGACATCCTGGGCGAGCTGCGCAACACCACCGAATCGATCCGGAGCATGATCTCCTCGACATCCGACGCCGTCATCCGGAACAACCTGCGGGCCGTGGCGGAAACCAACCGCCAGATCGTGGAGCGGCTCCACGCCCGTGTCGCGGCGGGCGAGATGACCACCGAGGAGGCCAAGGCCCGTGCCGGGGCCATTCTGTTGAGCCAGGTCATCGGCAAGACCGGCTATGTCTATGCCATCGACAGCCGGGGGGTGGTCCGGGTCCATCCCAAGCCCGAGCTTCTGGGCGTCGATCTCTCAGAGCACGAATTCGTCCGCGAGCAGATCCGGAGAAGGGAGGGCTACCAGGAATACCAGTGGAAAAACCCGGAGGACGACGCCCCCCGTGCAAAGGCCGTTTACATGACCCACTTTGCCCCTTGGGACTGGATCATCGCCGCCTCCTCGTATCGCGAGGAGTTCATCGAAATGGTCCAGGTGTCCGAATTCGCCGACAAGGTGCGCAAGATCCGCATCGGCCAGACCGGCTATGCCTATGTGATGGATTCTAAAGGAATACTTGTCATCCACCCCCAGCTCGAGGGCGAGAGCATCTATAACGAGCGGGACGCAGAGGGGCGCTACTTCATCCGGGACATCGTGTCGGAAAAGGAGGGCTACACCGACTACATGTGGAAGAACCCGGGCGAGGGCGACTATCGCCGCAAGATGGCGGTTTACCTCTACATCCCGGCCTTTGACTGGATCGTGGTCTCCACGGCCTACTATTCGGAGTTTTACCAGACCATCCACGCCATCATGTGGGTGATCGTCATCACGGGCCTTGTGACCCTGCTGGTGATGGTGCCTTTGACCCTGCTGGTCAACAAGCGGCTGGTCCGGGGGCTGGGGGCGGCGTCAAACGCGGCGCGGCATCTGGCCGAGTGCGATCTGTCCGTGGACGTGATCAGCCGCAGCGACGACGAGATCGGCCAGCTTCTGTCCGCGGTGGCCGTGATGCTGGAGAGCCTGCGGGGGGTGATCACCCGGGCCATCGCCCTGTCCTCGGAGGTGAATGCCTCTGTGGGGGAAATCTCCGTGGCCCTTTCCGAGCAGGCCGCCACGCTCTCCGAGCAGGCCGCCTCGGTCTCCCAGATCTCCTCCACCATGGAGGAGTTTTCCGCAACCTCCACCCAGATCGCCGAAAACGCCAACGCGGTTGTGGGCATCGCAGACAACACCGTCCGCCAGAGCCGGGACGGGGTGGCGGCCGTAGAGCAGGTGATGGACCGGATGGTGCGGATCAACCAGGACAACGAGCAGGGCATCGCCCAGATCCTGGCCTTGCGCAAGAAAACCGAGGAGATTACCAAGGTGATGGAGATCATCAACACCATCGCCGATCAAACCAAGCTGATCGCCTTCAACGCGGCCATCGAGGCGTCGGGCGCCGGGGAGGCGGGCCGGCGGTTTTCCGTGGTGGCCGTCGAGATCCGGCGGCTGGCCGACTCGGTGATGGCCTCCACCGGCGAGATCGAGGCCAAGATCAGCGACATCCAGGAGGCCACCGAGCACATCGTGGTGGCCTCTGAGAAGAACACCAAGGAGATCGGCGGCGCGGTGGATTCCTTTTCCCGCACCGTGGATCTGCTAAACGGCATCCTGGCCGCGGCCCAGTCCACGGTGGACGCGGCCAAGCAGATCTCGCTGTCCACCCAGCAGCAGAAGACCGCCAGCCGCCAGGTGGTCACGGCCCTGCGGGAGATCGACGAGGGCACCAGCCAGACCTCCAAGTCCATCAATCAGCTTTCCGACATCAGCATCAAGCTGGCCACCCTCTCCGACGACATGACGGAGCTGATGGGCCGGTTCAAGCTGCCGAAATAGCGGTCGGAACGGCTTTGGCAACCATCCCGCCACAACAGGGGAGGCAGACATGACCATCGGCAGGAAGATGGCGCTGGGCTCGGCGCTGTTTCTGATCTCCGTCATCTCGCTCTTTGCGGTGCTGACCGCCGTGGGCATGGGCCGGGCCCGGGATGAGTTCATCCGCGGCCGTGAGGATCAACTGGCGGCCATGGCCGCCGTAAAGCAGCTAAAGGTGGAAAGCCACTTTCAAGAGTGCCGCAAGGACCTTTCCGCCCTGGTGGAGACCATCAAGGTGCTGCGCCAGGACGCCTTTTCCCGGCTGGAGGCGGTGCAGCAGCTCAAGCGGGCCCAGGTGGAACAGTACATCGACAGCCGCCTGGCCACCGTCCGGGTAATCACGGAGATCGGTGCCGTGGCCGACGCCATCGGCCGGTTCACCATCGCCTATAACGAAGCCTACCGGTTCGATTCGGCCCTGTTCGCCTACCAGAAGATGGTCTATGACCCCATGTTCCAGTCGCTCATCCGGCGGCACCGGTTCGCGGACCTGTTCCTGATCAACCTCAGCGGCGACATTGTCTATGCCTATGGGGGCGGGCGGGAGCAGGGGGCCAACGTGGCGGCAGCTCCCCTGGTAAACGGCCCCCTGGGCAAAGCGTTCCGGGGGGGCATGGAGCGGCTGGTGATGATCGACTATCAGCCCTACGACTTGCTGGGCGGGCACCGCGCCGCCTTCATCGCCGGGCCGGTGCGCAAGGACGACGACCTGGCCGGGGTGGTGGCCGTGCGCTTGCCCATCCAGCCCTTCAACGACATTTTGATGATGCGCGAGGGCATGGGGGAAACCGGCGAAACCCTCCTGGTGGGCCGGGACCCGGACGGCGCCATCACCTATCGATGCGAGATGATGGGGCCGGAGGGGCGCCACTATTTCCTGGGCCGGCCGGCGCCGCTGCCCTACGCGGAGGCCGCCCTGGACGGCGCGGCGGTCAGCGACGTGGTGGTGGATGAATCGGGCCGGATGTGGATCGTCAACGCGGCTCCCCTCGATGCGGAGGGTCTTGGCTGGGCCTTTGTCTCCCGCATCGCCCTTAAGGAGGCCATCGCGCCCCGGGTCAGTGGCGCGTCCGAGGATTTCTACCAGACCTATATCAAGGGCAGCCATTACGGGGATTTGTTTCTGATCCAGCCCGGCGGCCGGTTTCTGTATGCGGCGGAGGCGCTGGAGCTGGCGGGCGCGGCCGTGGGATCGGCGCTGCTGACCCGGGGGCCGCTTCCGGAGATGGTTGGCCGGGTGCTGCGCGAGAACACCACCGTGTTCACCGACTTCGCCCCATATGAACCGGCGGGCGGCAAGCCGGCCGCGTTTCTGGCCAGCCCCCTGTTCAACGGCGAGGGGGTGGAGCTGATTGTCTGCCTGCGCCTTAACATGGACCCCATTGACCAGATCATGCGGGAGGGAAGGGGCGCCGGATCATCCACTGTCACCTTCCTGGCGGGCCCGGACCGACGGATCCGCGCCGGCCTGGGGCCGCCCGAGGCGGCCGCCGCCCGCGCCAATGCCGCCGCTCGTCCGGAGACGGCCGTCCGCGGCAATGCCGCCGCTCGACCGGAGACGGCCGCCCGTGGCAATGCCGCCGCTCGTCCGGGGGCGCCCGTCCGTGCGAATGCCGCCTCCGGGTTTGGCGCTACAGTCGATTCGACGCCGGTGGACCTGGCCCTGTCGGGCGGGACCGGCGCGGGGATTTTCCAGGCCTCAGGCGGCGAGCGCGTTCTGGCCGCCTATCGGCCCGTGGCGGCCGGGGACGCCACCTGGGCACTGGTGGTCCGGGAGCCGGCCGACGACGCCCTGGCCGGCGCCTCGGGCTTCCGGCGGATGTTCGCCGGATTTTCCGCCATAGAGGCCATTTCCATCATCGCCGCGGCCCTGCTGATCCTGCTGGTGGCCGCGGGCATGATCGCGACCCTGCGCCGCTCCGTGGTCCGCCCCCTGGAGGCGGTGGCTGAAATGACCGGCCGGCTGGCCCGCTATGATCTGACCGTGACGGTGCCGGACACGGGCCGGCGCGACGAGATGGGCCGGCTGTTCGCCATGGTGGGGGCCATGGTGTCGGCCCTGCGGGAGCTGATCGCCCGGGCCGCCTCCGTGGCGGAAAAGGTGGACGCCGCCGCCGGGCGCATCAGCGATTCCCTCGCCCATCAGGCAGCCGTGACCACCCAGCAGGCCACCTCCGTTTCCGAGATCTCCTCCACCATGGAGGAGTTTTCCGCCTCTTCCACCCAGATCGCGGAAAACGCCGACGCCGTGGTGGCCATCGCCGAAGACACCCTGGAGCGGACCCGGCTGGGCGTGGCCGCGGTGGACCGGGTGATGGAGCGGATGCGCCGCGTCAGCGACGACAGCCAGCGGAACATCGAGGGGGTGGTGGGCCTCAGGAAAAAGGCCGAGGAGATCACCAAGGTGATGGAGATCATCAACACCATCGCCGACCAGACCAAGCTGATCGCCTTTAACGCGGCCATCGAGGCGTCCGGCGCCGGGGAGGCGGGACGGCGCTTTTCCGTGGTGGCCGCGGAGATCCGGCGGCTGGCCGATTCGGTGATGGCCTCCACCAGCGAGATCGAATCGCGCATCGCAGACATCCGATCCGCGGCCGAGAACATCGTGGTGGCCTCGGAGAAGAACACCCAGGGGATGGAGTCGGCCGTGGCCGCCTTTTCCGACACAGGGGAACTGCTGCACGGGATTTTGTCGGCGGTCCAGTCCACGGTGGACGCGGCCCGGCAGATCTCCCTTTCCACCCAGCAGCAGAAAACGGCCGCCGGCCAGGTGGTGGGGGCCCTTCGGGAGATCGACGTGGGCATCGGCCAGACATCCCAGTCCATCAACGAGGTGTCGGACATCGGGCGGGACCTGAGCGAGTTGAGCGACACCCTTTCGGACCTGATGCGGCGCTTCACGCTGGAAAAGGAGGACCGGGGCTGACCTTTCACGGGAGAGATTGTTGATGAATCGGATACGGGTGATGGTGGTGGATGATGATTCCTTTACCCGGGAATTGATCTCCGCCCTGCTGTGCGCTGACCAGGAGATCACGGTGGTTGGGGAGGCCGCCGACGGCATGGAGGCGCTGGGGAAGATACCGCTGTTGAAGCCGGACCTTGTGACCATGGACATAAACATGCCGGGCATGGACGGGCTGGAGGCCATCCGGCGGATCATGAGCGCCTACGCGGTGCCCATCCTGGTGATCACCTCAAGCGATGATGCCAACATGGCCTACAACGCCATCACGCGGGGGGCGCTGGAGGTGATCGCCAAGCCGTCCACCGGCGATTACCAGGGGTTTATCGACAAGGTCAAGCTTTTGTCCCGGGTCAAGGTGATTTCCCACATCATGGGGGCGCGGGACGCGGCCGCGCCGGATAAGCGGCCGGGGCCGGCGGAAACCGCCCGCCCGTCCGGGGGCGACCGGATCGTGGCCATCGCCTCCTCCACGGGCGGGCCCCGGGCCCTGTCCGCGCTGCTGGCGGCCCTTCCCGAGGGGTTCGGCGCCCCCATCGTCATCGCCCAGCACATCACCGACGATTTCGCCCAGGGCATGGCCAAGTGGCTCAACGGCATCTGCCGGCTCACCGTAAAGACCGGAGAGGCGGGCGAGACGCCCCGGCCGGGGATGGTCTATCTGTCGCCGTCGGAGCGGCACATGCGCATCGACCGAAGCCGTCGGATCGCGTTTCGGGAGCGCGCGCCGGGGGATATCTACAACCCCTCCTGCGACCTATTGCTTTCCTCGGTGGCCCGGGCCTGTGGCCGGCGGAGCATCGGCGTGATACTGACCGGCATGGGAAGCGACGGCGTGGCCGGTCTGCGGGAGATCAAGGCCGCCGGCGGGCGCGTTATCGCCCAGGACCAGAAGACCTCGGTGGTCTTCGGAATGCCCCGGGTGGCCATCGAAAGCGGGTGCGTGGACGAGGTGCTGCCCCTCACCGAAATTCCGCAGCGCCTCATTAAGCTGGTCATGTGACAGGAGCGCCCGGCACATGGATCTGACGCAGGTTGAAAAGCTTTTCCGCGAAAAGACCGGCCTTGGCATCCGGGCCGACATGCTCGGCAAGGTGGCCGAGGCCATTGAGACCCTGATGTCCCGGCGCGGCGTGAGGGACCGGGGCGAGTACCTGACGCTGATTGCCGGTGACGCGGACGCCTTCCACGAGATCGTTGATCTGCTCACCATCAACGAAACCTATTTTTACCGGGAGGCGGCCCAGCTTGAGGTGTTCGCCCGCCGGCTGGTGCCCCGGATACTGGCCGATCGGGGGCCCGAGCATCGCCTCCGGGTACTCAGCGCCGGCTGCTCCACCGGCGAGGAGCCCTATTCCCTGGTGATCGCCCTTCTGGAAAACCACTGCGCCATACCCGGCCGGCTCCACTTTTCCGTCACCGGCGTGGACATCGATCGCACCGCGGTGCTCAAGGCCCGGGAGGGGATTTTCGGCGGCCGCTCCTTCAGAAGCCTGGATACGCGCGTTTTGGACCGGTACTTCACACCGCTGGAACACAGCCGCTACCGGATACGGGAGGATATCCGGCGGATGGTGACCTTCGACTTTCACAACCTGCTGGAAACCCCCTATCCGCCCGCCCTCCGGGAGATGGACGTGGTGTTTTACCGCAACGTCTCCATCTATTTCGAATCGGAGATTCAAAAGCGCATCTTCCGCAACCTGGCCGACATTCTCAATCCATCCGGGTATCTGGTGGTCAGCTCCACTGAGACCCTGTCCCACGACTTTCGCCTGCTGCGGCTCACGGAGATCGACGGCGTGTTTCTGTACGCCAAGGCGGACGCTGCGGCGGGTGTTGCGGCGGAGGGGGCCGACGGGGGTGCGCTCGCGGGGAGGAGCGGCCCGATGGTCAATCCCGATTTGCTCAGGCCGTGCCCGCCCATTCTGTTTCCGCTGCCCGCCGCCGGCGGATTGGACGGGCCCCGCCCCAGTGCGCGGACCCGGGGCGGGGCTCCGGCGTCGATTCCCGAGTCGCCGGGACCGAACTCGTTTTCGAGGCGATCCATGCCCGGGCAGCAGGCAGATTCCGCCTCGACACGGCCGATATCCGCGCCGCCGGGCAATCCGAAAATCGCTGCCCTCCGCAGCGATGCGGGCGGTGGCCGCGCCGCGACGGGGGGGAGGCCGGCCGTCTCACCTGGGCCGGGCGCGGCCCCGGCGGCGCCGATGGCAACGGACGAGGGGCGATATGCCGCCGCCCGTGAAATGGCCGTCAACAAGGCATACGACCGGGCGCTTGCGCTGCTCGACGGGATCGGGGGCGGCTTCATCCCGGCCGAGCTGCTCCGGGCGGGCATCCTGCTCAATCTGAACCGGACGGCGGAGGCCAGGCGGGCGTGCGAGGCCGTGCTGAAGGCCGATCCGTGGAACATCGAGGCATCCATGCTCCTGGGCATCATCGCAAAAACGGAAAACGACACCGAGACCGCCCTGGGCTGCTTCAAGGCGGTCATCTACGGCCAGACCGCCAACTGGCTGGCCCATTTCTACCTGGCGGGCATCCTGCAGAGCCAGGGGCAGGCGGAGCGGGCCCGGCGGGAATACGGCATCGTGATCCGGCTGCTGGAAAAGGGCGGATTCGCCGACCACGGCCTTTCGATCTTTCCCCTGGCCTTCACCGAGTCGCAGATCATCCACCTGTGCCGACAGAATATGGCGGGGCTGGAAAGGAGCTATCGTGGCGTTTGACAAATCCAAGTTCATTCCCCGCTTCATCGAGGAGGCGCGGGAGCACGTCAAGCGGATCAGCGAGGGCCTGCTGGCCCTGGAAAAGCGGCCGGCGGACCCGGAAACGCTCAACGTCATCTTCCGGTCCGCCCACACCATCAAGGGCTCCTCGCGGATGATGCGCATGATCGGCATCAGCGAGCTGGCCCACCGCATGGAGGATGTGCTGCACGCCATCCGCCAGGGCCGGCTGGCCCCCGATCCCACCCTGTCGGACCTGCTGTTCAGGAGCATCGACGCCGTGGATGAGATGCTCGACCGCACCGCCGCCGGAGAGGAGATCGAGGAGCCGCCAGCGGAACTGTGCCAGGCCCTGGATGCCGCGGCCGCCGCGGCCGGCGAGCCGGAGGAGCCGGAGCGAACCTGCGCCCCGCCCCCCGACGCTCCGGTGGCGCCCCGGCGGGACGCGGCCCCGGAAGCCGCGCTGGCCCTGGACGCTCGGCCGGAATCCGGCCCGGGAGTCGAAACCCAGACTGCAACGGAATCCGTGGAGACGGTGGAAGCCGTGGAGACGGGGGAACCTGTGGAGACGGGGGAAGCCGAAGGGGCGGCGAAAGCCCATGCGGTGCCGGAGAGCGGATCACCGGCGGAAACAGAGTCACCGGCGGAAACAGAGTCACCGGCGAAAACAGAGTCACCGGCGGAAACAGGGTCTCCGGCGGAAACAGGGTCTCCGACGAAAACAGGGTCTCCGGCGAAAAC
>JAABTE010000263.1 GCA_011390035.1 Desulfobacteraceae bacterium
GAGCTGAACTTCGCCGATTTTCTGGACCGGGACGTGAACCACAACTTTTCCGGCGGCGAGATCAAGCGCTCCGAGCTGCTCCAGCTCAAGGCCCAGCAGCCGGACCTTGTGCTGCTGGACGAGCCGGAATCGGGGGTGGACCTTGAGAGCATCGTGCTCATCGGCGACACCATCAACACCCTGCTCAACCGGGGCGTCAAGCGCGGCCGGGGGGGCAACGGCAAGGGGCTCGGGCAGGGCATCCACCCGTCTCCGGATTCGGGCCGGAGCCTGGGAGAGGCTCACAAGCGGGCGGAGGCGCCCGGCAAGTCGGCCCTGGTGATCACCCACACCGGCCACATCCTCGATTACATCACCGCGGACAGGGGCCAGGTACTCTATGACGGCGTACTCTGCTGCTCGCAGAACGCAAGGGAAATTCTCAAGTGGATCCGGGAATACGGCTACGAGGAGTGCATCCGATGTTCGAATTAGACAATCCCCGGGACGTGGACCCGGACATCTTTGAATCCGAAACCGACAAGCACGACTACATCGACTCCCTGTCGTCGCTTTCGGAAGAGGACGCGGAAAAGTTCATCAACGTGGGCGTCGATGCCACGGAAAAGGACCGGTCCGGCACCTTTATCGTCAAGGACAGCTCGGTCATCCACTGCAAGACCTGCCAGCGGGGCGTGGAGATCATGGGCATCTCCCAGGCCTTAAAGACCCACCCCTGGCTGTCCGACTACCTGTGGCGGAGCGTGGACCCGGAGGCGGACAAATTCACCCGAAAGGCCAAAGCCGCTCCCCACGACGGCTACTTCATCCGATCCCTGCCGGGCCAGAAGGTCTCCCACCCGGTGCAGGCGTGCCTGTACATCTCCCGGGAGCGCTTCTCCCAGAACGTGCATAACATCGTCATCGCCGAAGAGGACTCCGACCTTCACATCATCACCGGATGCGCCACCGCCCCGCACCTGGTATCGGGCCTGCATGTGGGGATTTCCGAATTTTATGTGAAAAAAAACGCCCGGCTCACCTTCACCATGATCCATGACTGGGGCCAAAAGGTGGTGGTGCGGCCCCGGAGCGTCACCCGGGTGGAAGAGGGCGGGGTTCTGGTCTCCAACTACATCTCCCTCAAGCCCGTCGGCTCGCTCCAGATGTACCCCACCACCTACCTGGACGGACCCGGCGCCGTGGCCCGGTTCAACAGCGTGCTGGTGGCCGGGGCGGGCAGCTATCTTGACGTGGGCTCCCGCATTGTGCTGAACGCGCCGGGCACCCGGGCCGAGATCATCTCCCGGGGAATCACCACCGGCGGTTCCATCATCGCCCGGGGAGACCTGGTGGGCAAGGTGGCCGGCATCAAGGCCCACCTGGAGTGCAAGGGCCTGATCTTAAACGACGGGCTCATGCAGGCCATCCCAGAGCTGACCGGCCATGTGCCGGGCGTTGAGATGTCCCACGAGGCGGCGGTGGGCAAGATAGACCAGCGGGAAATCGAGTACCTGATGGCAAGGGGGCTTTCCGAGGAGGCGGCCGTGTCCACCATCGTGCGGGGCTTTCTGAACGTGGACATAGAGGGGCTGCCGGAAAACCTGAAGCGGAAGCTGGACGCGGCCATATCGGAAACCGAAAAGGACATGATGTGACCCAGCATGATGCGACCTTAAATGAACGAGCCGATACGGCAGAAAATGAACGACCAGATGCGGCAGATGCGAGACATTTCATTTGGTGAAAAGGCGAGAATTTTCTCCAGCGACTACCTGCGTTGCTGTCTTTACATCGTAAAGTCCGACGACCCGGGGCATCTTTTCACAAAGAAGCTTTTTTCGAAGCTGATCGCCACTTCCCGGGTGCTGGAGGATTTTCTCGACTTTCACGGCGCCAAGAACAACAAGGACTGGTTCTTTTATCGGGAGCTGTCCGCCGCCGTGCGCCACCTGAGCCTGGGCGGCTACTCCCAGAAGCACATCATCAACCGCCTGATCTTTTATGGCCTGCCGGACAGCGAGCGGTTCCGCGCGGATGGGGAAAAGACCCTGACCTTTCTCACCAACTCGCTGATGAAGCTGGCCCCGGTGATTCTGGAAGAGGCCCGCCGCCTTGGCATCCCCATTCCAGCAGACGAATTCCACGCCCGGGATTTTCCGGGAATCGCCACCTCCGAAATGCTCCCCTGCGACGAGGGAGACGAAAACGCAGCGGTGGATCACCGGAAGAACATCGTCAAGCTGGCTTCCGAGTTTCTGGGCATGGCCCATCTTTACGAGCAGAAGTGCTTTTACGAGCGCTACAGTTATGATGAGATCATCGCCATCGTTCCGGAAAAGGTCAACGAGGTGGAAATCCGCCGGCACGAGATGCAGGTTCACAACCTCCAGTCCCACTTCGACACCTATGTGCTACAGAAAGGCATTGCCACCGGCAGCGAAAAGTTGAGCCGTTTCCGGGGCTTTTTTTCCGTTGTGTTCCACCTGCTTCAGACCATGGGCCGCCTGCTCCATTTCTACGAGCGCCACCTGCATGATGTGGGCTACAAGGATTACTACTGTTCCGCCCGGGATCGGATGATCCGCCTGGTGGACCCTCAGATTCTTCTGGATCGGACGATCAACTACGGCCTGTTCTATGTCTGCCATTACCTGAGCCGGGGGCGGGGGCTGGCCCGGGAGATCCTCAACGAGAACATCGAGCGGGGCTCGATCGAGGTGGGCATTCCCCAGAACCGGGGCTTCCACTGCCGCCCGAGCCTGCTGGTGGCCAAGATCGTGCAGCACTATGGCGGCCATGTGGATCTGGTGGTGGGCGAGGACCGGTTCGACGCCAGCAGCGTTCTGGACATCCAGTGGGCCGGCGGAAAGATCCAGAACGAAGGCATCACCCGGGTGCGCTTCGAAGGAGACGTTCGGGCGCTAAGGGACATCCAGATCCTGGCCTCGGTCAATTACGGGGAAGACACCTTCGGCAAGGGCATCCCCCTTCCCAGGGAACTCAAATACCTCCGGGAGGAATGAGCCCATGGCCAGCGCCGTGCTGGTGGCCGGCGGCAGCGGAACGCGCATGGGCGGCGGGGAGCCAAAGCAGTACCGCCGCGTGGGCGGCGCCCCCATCCTGGCTCGGACCGTCGGCGTCTTCCGGGCCCATCCGCGCATCCATGCCATCCATCTTGTAGTGCCGCCGGAAGATCTGGACTACTGCCGGCGCGCCATTCTGGGCGAAACCCCCCGGGAGGATTCATCCCCTGAAATCATACTGGTTCCCGGCGGAAAAGAGCGGCAGGATTCCGTCTTCGCCGGGCTTTGCTCTGCCGAAGAATCGTGCCGGCCGGAGGGCATTGTTCTGATCCACGACGGCGTTCGACCCCTGGTGACGGCTGATCTGATCGACCGGGTGATCGACGCCGCCCTGCGCCACGGCGCCTGCCTGCCGGCGGTGCCGGTGGTGGAGACGGTCAAGCGGGTGGACGGAGCGGACCGGGTGGTGGGAACGGAACCCCGGGGGCCTTTGAGACTTGCCCAGACGCCCCAGGGATTTCGATTTTCACTGATCCGCAAGGCCCATCAGCGGGCGAGGGACCGGGGGCTGACGGGGACGGACGACGCCGCGCTGGTGGAGGCGATGGGCCACCCCGTGGTGGTGGTGGCCGGGAGCCGGTGGAACATCAAGGTGACCACGCCGGAGGATCTGTTAATGGTGGAAAGCGTTATAAAAGGCTTTCAATCCATTTCATGAGGGCCTGGGGCGAATCAGTCACACCGGTTCACCAGCGTCCCGA
>JAABTE010000264.1 GCA_011390035.1 Desulfobacteraceae bacterium
CCTGGCCTTTACCGGCATCCCCGTTGCCTTCGCCCTTGGGGCGCCGGCGCTCATCTATGTTTATATCAAAGACATTCCGCTTCTGCTCATCGGCCAGAAGATGTTCACCGGCATGGATTCCTTCCTGCTCACCGCCATCCCGCTGTTCATCCTGGCCGGCAACCTTATGAACGCCTCCAAGATGACCGAGGAACTGGTGGAGTTCTGCAAGATGCTGGTGGGCCGCATCCGGGGCGGCATGGCCCACGCCAACGTGCTCATCTCCATGGTATTTGCGGGGATGACCGGCGCCGGCGTGTCGGACACTGCGGCCGTGGGCACCATCCTGATTCCCAGCATGGTCAAGGACGGCTACAAGAAGAACTTCACCTGCGCCGTCACCGCCATTTCCTCCACCGTGGGGCCGGTAATTCCGCCGAGCATTCCGTTTCTGGTGTACGCCTCCATGACCGGCCTGTCGGTGGGGGCGCTGTTCCTGGCGGGCATCGTGCCGGGGCTTCTGCTGGGTTTTTCCCAGATGATCACCATCGCGGTCCGGGCCAAGAAATACAACCTGCCCCGGCTGGAACACCGGGTGACGCTCCCCCACCTGATCACCACCAGCAAGAACGCCATCCTGGCCCTGCTCATGCCCCTTATCATCCTGGGCGGAATCGTGGGCGGGCTGGCCACCCCCACGGAATCCGCCGCCGTGGCCGCCTTTTACGCCTTTCTGGTGGGCGTGGTCATCCGCAGAACCGTGACATGGCGGGAGCTTCTGGATGTTTTCATCCAAAGCGCCATCACCACCGGCGCCGTGATGATCCTTCTGGGCACCTCGGCCGTGTTCTCCTACATCCTCTCCGTGGAGCTGTTTCCGGAAAAGGTGGGCAATCTGGTCATGGGCCTGACGGACAACAAGATCCTGATCCTGCTCATCGTCAACTTCGTGCTGCTGGCCGTGGGCATGTTCCTGGACGTGGTGCCGGCCCTGCTGGTGATGACGCCGGTCTTTCTGCCCCTGATGGAGTCCATCGGCGTTGATCCGCTCCATTTCGGCTGCTTCATGGTGCTCAACCTGGTCATCGGCCTTGCCACGCCGCCGGTGGGCATGTGCCTGTTCGTGGCGGCCAGCATCGGCAACATATCCATAGAGGATGTCTCCATGGCCCTGCGGCCCTTTTGGGTCGCCGTGATCGCAGTGCTGTTGCTGATCACCTACTTTCCGGCTATTGTGATGTGGATTCCGCATCTGTTTGGGTATATGTAGAGGATCGGATATACTGGTTAAATCGGGTACAGAGGACGTAGAGGACACAGGGGACACAGAGGACACAGAGGAATACAGGGAACACAGGGAACACAGGGAACACAGGGAACACAGAGGAAAAGGGTAACGGACAAAGCTTATGCGACTGAACAGGTTGATCACCACCATCGACACCCATACGGTGGGCGAGCCGACCCGCGTGATCACCGCCGGGATCGGCCCCATTCCCGGACCGGACATGACGGCCCGGAAAAAATGGTTCGCCGAAAACCGCGACGATGTGCGAAAGGCCCTGCTATGGGAGCCGCGGGGGCACCGGGACATGTTCGGCGCCGTGATCACGGAGCCGACCGCGCCGGAGGCGGACGTGGGGCTTTTCTTCATGGACGGCGGCGGGTATCTGGATATGTGCGGGCATGGGTCCATCGGAGCGGTGACCGCGATTCTGGAGACCGGGATGCTGGAAAGCGGGGTGGATGGGGCGGATGCGGCGGAAGCCTTTGAAAAGCGGCTGATGCTGGACACGCCCGCCGGCCTGATCGAGGCCCGCGCCCAAATGCGCGACGGCCGATGCGAGGGGGTGACGTTTCGCAATCAGCCGGCCTTCTGGCATTCCCGTCTCGATGTATCGGTGGACGGCCGCGCGCTGGGGGTGGATATCGCCTATGGGGGCAACTATTTCGGGCTGGTGAATGCCGCGGCGCTGGGATTGGAAATTGCGCCGGAAAATCTGGAGGCATTCACCCGCTTCGCCCTGACGCTTCGGGATCTGTTGAACGAGCGGGTGCGGCTGCGTCATCCGGTCACGAAGGAGAGCGCTTCGGTGGCGCTGATCGAGATATATGACGCGGGGCGGCCGCCGAAAAACGTGGTGGTGTTCGGCGCGGGTCAGATCGACCGATCCCCCTGCGGCACCGGCACCTGCGCCAAGATGGCCCTCTTGCATAAGGAGGGAAAGCTGGCGGCGGGGGAGCGCTACACGCAGCGAAGCATCCTGGATACCGAATTTTACGGGGTGATCGTTGAAGAGACCCGCGTGGACGGGATGGCGGCCGTGGTTCCAGAGATCACGGGGCGGGCGTTTATCACCGGGTTTCATCAGTTTGTGATGGATGCCGAGGATCCGTTTCCGAGGGGGTTTCAGTTGTAGGCGGTATTCCGGGGCCGTGCTGTTGCCCATAGGCGATTGGGAAAAAGCGCTTGAAGAGATTGAGGATGCCCGCGCCTGCGATCAAGCGAAGGCTTTGCCGCAGGAGAGCATATTATTTAAAAGCGATGATGTTGGAGCATAATGTGTGGCAATGTATAATAGTCTCAAAAAGATAAGATCATCCGCTAATAAAAAGATCCTCTATCTTCCTCATGCGATCAGACAGATGTCCATGCCTGATCGCATGATTTCAACCGAGGATGTTCGAGATGTCATCTATCACGGGGAAATAATCGAGGATTACCCTGCGGATCCGAGAGGACACAGTTGCCTGATATTACGCCAAAAGGATGGGGAGCGGCCCCTTCATGTCGTATGCGCGCCCAAGGAAAACTATTTGGCTGTAATCACCGCATATATTCCTTCCATTCGTGAATGGAACTCAAATTTCAGAAAAAGGAAATCGACATGAAATGTTTGCACTGTCAGGGAACGATGGAAAAAGGTTCGTCACCATTGCATATTGACAGAAAAGGGTGCCATCTAACATTGGATCATGTTCCCGCATGGATCTGCGCGCAGTGCGGAGAGGCTTATTTCGAGGAAGCGGAGGTGATCGCCGTGCAGGAGCTGATCGCCTTGATTGATCAAAAAGCCCAGCCCCTGGTGGCCAATGCGTAAGCGAAAATCCATTCGCGATAATCCCGACGGTTGGTAAAAGCTTTAGATCGCATCTCATCTCAGCGATTTCACCGCATTTTCCCACAACATGTCGTAGATGCTCCGGGTCCTGCCGTTCTGGTTCTGCCACAGGGACATCGTCCGCCAATAGGCGTTGTCGCCCACATGAAACGTATCGATTTCGTCCTGAGTGATCGCATCGTTGATATTCGTCACCACGGGCGAAACGCCCCAGTTCCGGATGACGCCGATCTGCAATTCCTTTCCCAGGCAGTAGTCGATCCACTCCTCGCAAAGCTTCTTTTTGAAAGGATCGTTGGCCACCGCGTAGGTGATGACCCAGTGATCCACCCACATGGTGGTGCCCTCCGCGGGGTTGGCCATCTTCCACTTCAGGCCCCTCTTGTTGGCCATCTGGACGGCATAGCCCCATGTGGCGGCATAAGTCAGGGCGTCGAACTCGTCCGGATTGGCCGTGCCTTCCCATAAGGAGCGGGCGTTTGCCGCAAGGGTGTTGAGCCGCTTTTGAAAGGGTGAATTCCGCAGTTCGGCCATGCCCACATTCGTCAGTTCGTCAAGGGCCGCCGCAAGGCTGTCGATATCGTACAGCGCCTCGTATTTGGCGCCGAGCGCCAGGGCGGTGATGTAAATATTGCAGTCCG
>JAABTE010000265.1 GCA_011390035.1 Desulfobacteraceae bacterium
AGTCTATGAGCCGCGCGCCGCCAATAACGTCAGCCTGGAGGAATTGATCGAATCCGCGGAGCGGGTTGAAAAGGGCCTGCCCCTCACGCCGGAGCTGGATCAGGCGTTGTTCCACGGCAGCTCCATCGGCGGCGCTAGACCAAAGGCCCTGATTGAAGATCCCCGCGGGAAAAAATATGTGGCCAAGTTTTCGTCCGGCGCCGATCTTTTCAGCGTCGTCAAGGCGGAATTCATCGCCATGCGGCTGGCCGCTCTGGCCGGGCTGAATGTGGCGCCGGTAAAGCTGACCCGGGCCGCCAACAAGGACGTGCTTTTGATCGAGCGATTTGACAGAGAGCGAAAGGGCGACGGGTGGGCGCGAAAGGCCATGGTTTCCGCATTGACGCTGCTGGGCCTGGATGACATGATGGCGCGGTACGCCAGCTATGAAACCCTGGCCGAAATCATCCGCCACAGGTTCACAGAGCCGAAGCGAACGCTCAAAGAACTGTTCTCCCGGCTTGTTTTCAACATTCTGTGCGGAAATACAGACGATCATGCCCGAAATCACGCGGCGTTCTGGGACGGCGAGGCGCCGACCCTGACGCCCGCCTACGACATCTGCCCCCAGGGCCGTGCGGGCAACGAGGCTTCACAGGCCATGCGTATATCGGGGGACAACAACCTGAGCCGGCTCAAAACGTGCCGGGAGACGGCGCGGAACTTTCTGCTTTCGGATGAAGAGGCGCGGGAGATATTCGGCCATATGACCGCCGTTATTGAACGGCATTGGGAAGCTGTTTGCGGGGAAGCCGAGGTGAGCGAAGTGGATAAAAAGCTTCTTTGGAGGCGCCAGTTTCTGAATCCTTTTTCGGTTGAGCAGTGAATGAATGTGTAAACATTGCCTCCGCATCCCATCGGCGCTGGGCACCGGCCCGGTATCGCGCCATTTTCTCTTCTGAAATCATGTTTTTTAAAAAAGGGGGGCGGACATGAACCCGCCCCCCCGTACTCGCCATGCGCGTGCTATTTTTCAGATTTTCCGGGATTGATGCCTTACCGCCAATCGGAAGCGCCGATAAAGCACCCGCCGCCGCCGTCGGTACCCGCATCGGTGCCATCATCCCCATCGTCCGGCGGAGGGGTCGGCATCCGGGCCGACCCGGTCAGCGATATGGCCAGTTGCGGCGTGTCCGCGTCGCTGGTGATCACCAGATCGCCCGAGTCGGCCGTCGCCTGGACGGGGGCGTAGCGGACGGCGATGGTAATGACCTCGCCACGGGGCAGCAGGGTGTTGACGCCGTTGTGGGTGAAGGCGGAGGAGCCGTTGATGGCGATGTTGGTGATGCGAAGATCCCGGTCGCCCTTGTTGGTGAGCGTCACGCTCTTGCGGGCGCTGGCGCCGGGGGCGAGAAGGCCGAAGTTGAGCGATTGGGCGCTGGCGGACAGCTCTGCGGAAATAGCGCGTGCGCCCACCCGGTGCATGAGGGGGAAGGCAACCGGATGGTTGCTTATGAGCATCGCGTCTTCGGGATGACCGGCCCAGTCCCCGTCCACCGGCACCCGCAAGGCCCATGTATCCCCCATTTCGTCAAGGACATGGGCGGTGACGTAGTCGTCATCGGGCCAGAAGCAGGGGACGCCATAGTGGCCGAAATTCATGCCTGTCATAGTGTTGCTCATCACGAACTCGATCTGCTGATCCTTCCAGTTGATGGTGTGGATGCTGGAGATCACGTTGCCGTCGCCGGCGATGTCCCGGTAGTCGAGAACGTCCATGGCCACGACATAAGTGTTATTGTAGGCGAAATAAGGATAGGCGAGGTCCAGATCCGGGTCCTGCTGGGGGAAGGGCCAGTTGAAGGTGCCGTCAGCGAGGTCCAGAATGCCGATGGTCCAGTACCTGTAGCCGCCGTCAGTGGGCGCACATGGATCATTGACGGTGGAGATGCAGTTTAGCGCGTCGAAGACGATGCGGGTGCCGGCGTAGTCGAAGGCCAGGGAATCGGCGTAAAGGATCATGTTGAAGGCATCCTCGGCGCCGGGAGGCAGATCGCTGAAGGGCAGCACCGGGTAGGCCGTTACCTGGCCGTCATCCATGTTCATCACATGGATGATGTTATCCGTGAAATCGGGCGTGGTGTAGGCGAAATAGCGGCCCCTCGGGGAAAAGGCGAAGCTGTAGATGGAGCCGTCTTCGGTGAGCTGTTGCTGATCTCCGGTTTCCATGTGAATGCCGTACAGGTTGTTGTCGATGCCAACGTAGAAGAGGAAGGTGCCCTCGTCTTTTAGGGTGAGGGCGCCGGGCCTTCGGCCCGCTGCGAATTCCACGTTCAGATCATCGGAATCGAGGGCCGGGTCGTAGCCCGCAAAGGGCCTGGGGATGGTCTGAACGTGAAGATCGTAGAGATCCGCGGCGACATCCAGCGGTTTCAGGTACACCATGATGTCCTCGCCCTCCACCGACGTCGAGGGCGTGGGTGCGCCGCTATCCGGCGCGCCGATGGCGCCGTCATACACCTCCACCGCGTCCCATGCGGCGCGGACGGCAGCCACCTCCGGGGAATCGGCGTCGTAAAGATCCTCGGCCGCCTGGAGGGTGGCGTACCTGGCGTCCAGGAACTGGGAAGAGGACTGGAGATAAGTGGTGAGTGCCCGATAGAAGATCTGCTCGGTCTTTTCCCGGCCGATGGCGGTTCCCCGTCCCTCCCTGGTCAATCCCTCGGCGATCAGATAGCCGGCCCGGGCCGGAATGGTCATGTTGATGTGAACGCCGCCCCAGTCGCCGTCTTCGGTGTTGGGCAGATTCCGGTACTCGCTCATCCGGCTGGGAAGGGGTGTCAGACCCAGGCGGGGGTTGGCAAGGTTCCGCATGTAGCCGGGGGAGGGGACGGTGATGTCCTCGCCCACGGTCCAGTCGTCCCGGTCGATCATGCAGGCGAACAGGTCGGAAAACGCCTCGTTCAGGGCGCCGCTCTGGTTTTCATAGATCAGGCCGGCGGTAAAGCCGGTGATGCCGTGTTGAAGCTCGTGGGCCACAACGTCAAGGCCTGCGGCCAGCGACGTGAAATAACGGTTGTCCCCGTCTCCGAAAACGATGAACCGGCCGTTCCAGAAGGCGTTGGCGTAATTGCTGCCGAAATGGACCACCGCCATATAGTTCATGTTCCGGTCGTCCAGGCCGCTGCGGCCGAAGGTGTTGACAAAGTAATCATGGGTGACGCGCACGTTGTGGGCCGCGCTCACGCCGGCCGCGTCCCATCCGCCGTTGAGCCGGTCCGACCCGCTGAAAGACATGTTATCCCCATTGCCGTGACGGGCGTCGAGGATATAGGTGTTGCCCATGGTCTCGATGTTCGGCATGGGCGAGTAGGGCGCGTCGGCCAGCGGCACGCTCGGGTCGATCAGGTAATAGGCGCCCCCCTCGGACCAGGCGTTGAAGGAGCGGTTGGCGCCGGTCAGGTCCTGGCCGGAAGCGGACACCACCTCCCGCTGAACCCCGCTGATGCGATGGGCGAAGGCGCCGGTATCCGCGTCGATGAAATAGATCCAGCGTCGGTCCATGTTCAGGAAAAGATCGACCTTATAGGCCAGAACGGCCCTTCCTCCACCCGTCCGGAAGATGGTCAGCTCCGCGGTGGCCGGCTCCATGGGCGGGGTGCCGCCGGCATGGTCGATGGCCGCGGCGATGGCCGCGTCGGCGGTGATGTCCGCTTCGGTGTCGGCCAGCGTCAGAGTGGGCGCGTGGCGGCCTTGG
>JAABTE010000266.1 GCA_011390035.1 Desulfobacteraceae bacterium
CCAGGAGCGCTCCGTCACCTCGGTAAAGGTCTCGGAGACCGGGCCGAAGCCGCCGCCGGCC
Organism: Desulfobacteraceae bacterium; assembly: GCA_011390035.1. Lineage (GTDB taxonomy): Bacteria > Desulfobacterota > Desulfobacteria > Desulfobacterales > JAABSP01 > JAABTE01. Next base: position 62 of record JAABTE010000266.1, read on the forward strand.
GAAGCCGGTATCCGCTCTTCATCGTATCCGCCGTCATATCCGGAGGATTCATCTTCCTCATAGGCGTCATCGGGCTCCCCGCCGTATGCCGGATCATCGTCTATGTCCTCCTCGTCATAAGCTTCCTCCTCGTCGGACGCATCATCCCATGCGTCCTCCGGTTCCGCATCTGATTCAGTTTCAGGGGGCGGCGGAGGCGGAACCCCCGGCGCCATCTCTTCCGCAAAGCCCGTCTCCGGCATGGGCTCCTCCTCGGTGAAAGCTTCCTCCTCAACGGGCGCTTCGGCTATCGGCTCCTCCTCAATGAACGCTTCTTCCTCAATTGGTTCCTCATCGAATTTATCCTCGGACATGGCTGTCTCCCTGGAACTGAAAGGTTATGGGGCGGGGGCGGCCGGCGCATTCCCCCATGGAATGCCGGCCGACTGGAACGCGGTTTGAACATCTTCTGACCGGCCCGCTACGCGGCGTCCAGATCCACAACGGCGCGGCCCTGTTTTCGCCCCGCGAGGATGGCGTCGATATGCGGATCGAGTTCCGTCAGCGCCACGGTCTCGGCAAGGGCGTCCAGGGTGTCGATGCGCCAGGGGCCGGCCAGCTTGTCCCACAGGATGCTTCGCGTCTCCCGGGGGCAGTTCTGGGAATCGATGCCCAGAAGACCGATGCCCCGGAGGATGAACGGATAGACCGTCAGGGGCAGATCCGCTGAAGCGGCGTTGCCGCAGCAGGTGACCGTGCCGCTCTGGCGGGTGGATTTGATGGCCGCGGCCAGCATGGGGCCGCCCACCGTGTCCACCACGCCGGACCATTGGCCCTTGAGCAGGGGGCGGCCTGGGTTGTCTTCCACCGCGTCCCGCCCCAGCACCGTGCCGGCGCCCAGCTTTTTGAGGAAATCTGCCGCCTCGGGCTTGCCGCTGACGGCGGCCACCTCGTAGCCCGCCTTTGCAAGGAGGGCCACGGCCAGGCTGCCCACGCCGCCGGAGGCGCCCGTCACCAGCACCGGCCCGCCCTCGGGCGAAATCCCCCGGCCCTGGAGATGGTACAGGGACATGGCCGCGGTCAGGCCCGCCGTGCCCAAGGCCATGGCCCGTTTCTCATCCAGGCCCGCCGGGATGGGCACCACCCATTCCGCCGGCACCCGGATCATCTGGCCGTAGCCGCCGGCGGTGTTCATTCCCAGGTCCCATCCCGTCACCAGCACCCGGTCGCCTTCGGAAAAGGCCGGGGAGGCGCTTTCGACCACGGCGCCCGCCGCGTCTATGCCGGGGGTGTGCGGATAATTGCGGGTGACGCCCCGGTTGCCGGTGGCAGACAGGGCGTCCTTGTAGTTGAGGGAGGAATAGCGCACCCGGATCAGCACGTCGCCGGGGGGCAGGTCCGAAACCGACCGTTGCCGGATCTGCCTTGAAAAGGTCTTGTCCGGTCCTTCGCTTACCACCATGGCCTTGAATCTGTCGGATGTCATCGTCCGCCTCCTTTTAAATACCGTTTAAGTACCGGTTTTTCCGCATCGAGTCGGGATTCCAGGGGTCGATAGCGGAGCGCGGGCGCCCTGGTCGTATCCCGGAGGGTGTTTTACCTGGGGATGTTTTACCGGGGGGAACGCCGGGGCTGTCGTCATGGCTTCGACAGCAGTTCCATCGTCTTTTCAAACCGGTCGTTCATGGCAATCGTCCGGTCGGCGATATCCCGGAGCATGGCCGCCAGCTCGGCCATGCCGGCCGCCTCCGTTTTTTCCGCCCACTGCAGGTAGCTGGCCGCGTGATCCGAGTTGTGCTGGATCCAGTGGTTGAGCAGGGTGGGCAGTTTCTTTTCCAGGGTCAATGCCTCGGGCTCGGTTGCGGCCGGATGATCGTGGAGGTGATGGTTGTGCCCGTGATCGTGATTGTGCCCGTGATCGTGATCGTGATCATGATTGTGGTTGTGATCATGATCATGAATGTGGTTGTGATCGTGATTGTTGTTTTGGCAGTGGGCGTGATGGTGACAATGTCCCTGACCGTGTTCGTGTTTGGGGTCTTGATCGTGCTGATGGTGTGTCATGGCAAATTCCTTTCGATCCGCAATGGTGTTGGCCGTCATGGAGCAATTCGATAAAAAAATGGAGGATGCGGGCCGTCACGCCCCAGATGACCACGTCGTCCAGGGGATAGACCAGCTCGTGGATGTCGGGCACCCGGCCCTCGTATTCCCGCCGCCGGTGGATGCGAGCCAGGGTTTCCATGGGGACTTCCAGCACCCGGGCGATCTCCATGGGGTCGTGGCGCACCGGCCCGGTGCCGTTCCAGAGGCCGGCGAACACCTCGATATCCTTGCGGTTGATGGTCTGAAAGTGGCCCAGTCGGCCCAGAAACTCGATCTGCTCCGGCGGTATGCCCAGCTCCTCTTCCACCTCCCGGAAGGCGGCGGACAGGGCGTCGGCGTCTGCCGCGTCCACATGGCCGCCGGGCAGGGCCACCTGGTTGCGCCAGGGATAGCCCTCCCGGTCCGACTTCTGGATGGCCAGAAGATGGGGCGCCTCGTTCTTCTGAAACAGCAGCATGAAAACCGCCGTGGGCTGAAAATGAATGCCCGCGGGAGGCTCCGGCGGGGATGCGGCCCGCAGAAGCCGCCGCAGGCAGGGGGCCTGGTCGGACAGGGGATCGCTGTCGAGCCTTGGCGCCATCGTCACATCGTCTTGATGAATTCGTCGAACCCCATGCGGGTATAGGCGTCCGTGTTGATGAACTTGAGCAGGGGCAGCAGGCTCTCCGGCGGCACATAGCCCGGCTGGCTGCCGATGGGCTCGCCGTCTTCGGAAATGAACCAGGAGACCGGCAGGCCCCGCACCTGATACCTGGCCGCCGTCTGGGGGTCGCGGTCTGAATTGACCCGGACGGGAACGAAGTTGTCGCTCAGGTAGGCGATCACCTTTTGATCCCGGAAGGTGTTTCGATCCATATCCTTGCAGTATCGGCACCAGTCGGCGTAGAAGTTGAGAAAGACCTTCTTTTTCCGATTTTTGGCAAGGGACATCCCCTCCTTGTAGTCATACCAATGAATGGCGCCTGCCTTAGCCGGACTGACGGCCGCATCTCTGTCGGCTGGCGTTTTGCCGTCGGCGGGCGTCTTGTTGTTGGCGGGCGTCTTGCCGTCGGCAGGCATCTCGCCGTCGGCGGGCGTCTCGCCCGAAGCGGTGGTCCCGACCCCGGCGGCGTCGGCCCGGCCGGCGTCGGTTGATGCGGCCGGGGGCGCGGTGTCGGCCCGGTCGGCGGCGGGCGCCGTTGCGTCCTTGCCGGGCGGCTCATTCTTGCAGGCCAGCGGACCGCCGCCGACCAGAACGGCCGCCAGCAGCAGGGCCATCAGATAATCGCGGTATTTCATTTTAGTCATTCCAATTCCTTAAAGTTCACAAGTCCTGTCAAATTTAAGCGCCGCCGTCGGAAAATGCAAAGGATTTTTTGGAGATCGCCCGCAAACGCGCCGTCAGCTCCGCCGGACCGATGAATTCCGTGACAGGGCCGCCCGGCGCCATCCGGCCGTCCGCGGTCAGAAAGATCAGGGTCGGCAGCCCCACCACCCCGTATTTTGCCAGCAGCGCCCGCATCTTGGGTTCGGAGGGGTCTTCGGCGTCGATCTTCAGGTTGACGAAATCCTTTGCCGCCTCCACCACCCGGGGGTCGGG
>JAABTE010000267.1 GCA_011390035.1 Desulfobacteraceae bacterium
GGGCAGAATCTCGTCAAAGCCTTTCAAGCCCAGGCCAAAAAAAAATCGGGCGGAAGGCCATGCCCCCCGCCCGATCGAACCCATCGGTAAAATCAGTTTGAAAAGAACCGAGCCGCTCTCAGCGCGCTTCTACTTGCCGCAGAAGGCCTCCTCCGGAATTTCCACCGCCGCGGAGTTGCTTCCCAGAATGGCGATCATCTTGCCGGTGGTGGCGGGCAGGATGGAGCTGATGAAATACTCGGCCCCGCGCACCTGGCCCTCGTAGAACATGTCGTCCTTCTTGTTCTTGCCGATCTTCTGCTTGGCGATGGCGGCACGCCACAGCAGCATCCAGGCCGTCACCACGTCGCCGGTCACCTCCAGGAAGGGGTGGGCGAAGGCAAAGGCGGTCAACACCTTGGGAGACATGGCCGTGGCGCCCATGTGCATGCCCACCTCGCCCAGCTTGTTGACAGACTTTTGAAACTTGTCGGCCAGCTCGTCCATGCCCGCTTCCCTGGCCGCGGCGATGGTCTTGTTCATCTCGCCCAGAAGGTCCATGACCGGCTTGCCCTTGTTCATGCCGAGCTTGCGGCCCAGAAGGTCCATGGCCTGGATGCCGTTGGTGCCCTCGTAGATCATGGTGATCCGGCAGTCCCGCAGGAGCTGCTCCTGGGGGTACTCCTTGATGTAGCCATAGCCGCCGTACACCTGCACGCCCGTGGAGCAGATGTCAAAGGAGCGGTCCGTCACATAGCCCTTGGCAACCGGCGTGAGCAGCTCGATGAGGCCCTGCCATTTATCCTTCTCGGCCGGGTCCGTGGCCAGGTCGTGGTTGTCTTCGCAGAAACCCATGTAGTACAGCAGGCTGCGCATCCCTTCCAGGTAGGACTTCATGTGGATGAGCATCCGCCGCACGTCCGGGTGCTGGATGATGGGCACGGCCGGGGCGTCCGCGTCGCGCATCTGCAGGATGTTCTTGCCCTGCACCCGCTCCCGTGCGTAGTTGACGGCGTTGACGTAGGAGGCCGAGGCGCAGGAAAGGCCCTGCATGCCCACCAGCAGTCGGGCCTCGTTCATCATCAGGAACATGGCGCGCATGCCCTTGTTCTCCTCGCCCAGCAGAAGGCCCCGGCACTTGCCCTTGGAGCCCAGGGACAGCGAGCAGGTGGAGTTGCCGTGGATGCCCATCTTCTCTTCGATGCCGGTGCAGACCACGTCGTTGAACTCGCCCAGGGAGCCGTCGTCGTTGACCCAGAACTTGGGCACGAGGAACAGGGAGATGCCCTTGGTGCCGGCGGGAGCGCCCTCGATGCGGGCCAGCACCGGGTGGATGATGTTGTCGGTCAGGTCATGCTCGCCGGAGGAGATGAAGATCTTGTTGCCGGTGATCGAGTAGGTGCCGTCGTCGTTCCTGACGGCCGAGGTCTCCAGTGCGCCCACGTCCGAGCCGGCGCCGGGCTCGGTGAGCAGCATGGTGCCGGTCCACTTGCCGGTGTACATGTTCTTCAGATAAAGCTTTTTTTGCTCATCGGTGCCGAAGGACTCCACCAGCTTGGCCGCGCCGTGGGTGAGGCCGGGGTACATCATGAAGGCGTAGTTGGCCCCGTTGAAATAATCGCTGGCCGCCAGCGCCACGGTCTTTGGCATGCCCTGGCCGCCCCACTCGGGGTCCTCGGGCATGGCCAGCCACTCGCCCTCGATGAACAGCTTGTAGGCGCGGTGGAATGCCTCGGGCACGGTCACCTTGCCGTCCTCGAAGCGGCAGCCCTCCTCGTCGCCGGCCTTCTGGGTGGGCAGGATCTCCTTGATGGCCAGGTTGCGGGCCTCGGTGACGATCATCTCCACCGTCTTGCGGTTGAACTCCGCGTAGCGGTCATGCTTGCTGAACTCGCCGACATTGAATTGCTCGTGAAGGACAAAGTCGATGTCCCGTCGATCCGCGATTACTTGTGCCATGTCGATTTCTCCTTATGATTATTGGCTGTTGACTTGGATTGCTTCATCTTGTTGAAAGGCGCCGGGGATGCCGATGCCCCGGATAAAAAGGTCTATGAGGGGATCGGCCATGGAGATCAGGTCGTATTTGCCGCCGGAAAGGAGCCAGGTGTTGATCACCTCCTCCACGGCCCCCAGGATGTACCGCTTGACCAGGCTCAGGTACAGGTCCTTTCGCATGAGGCCCTCGGCCTGCCCCTGCTCCACGATCTCCACCACGAGATCCAGGTAGAGCTTGGACATCTCCTTGATCTCCTTTTTCACCAGGCGGTTGTGCTGCCGCGTCACCGCCTGATAAACCAGGGCCATGTCCCGGTCCGCCTGGAACTCCTTCAGATGGCGCCGCACCAGGTTGCGCAGCTTTTCCCCGGAGTTGTCGGCCTTGTCCACCTCCTCGCGGAAGCCGGCGAAGACCTGGCGGGTCTTATAGTTGAAGAACTGGACCAGGATGTCGTCCTTGTTCTTGAAATAAAGATAGATGGTGCCGTCCGCCACGCCCGCCTCCCGGGCGATCTGGGAGATGGTGGACTGGTAGAACCCATGGCCGGCAAAGACCTTGATGGCCGCCTCAAGGATGAGGTGGTACTTGTTGTTGTTTTTATCCTTGGCGCTGATGGCGGGCCTCCATTCCATTGATCAAGTGATGCCGTTGCTTTAAAACGGTTGATGAATTCATCCATTCCGATAATGAATGAATACTCATTCATTTATCAGGGGAGGCGGGGGTCTGTCAAGAAAAATATGATATGGGGGCGAAATTACAAATAAATAAGGAATAACGGATAGATTGGGGGAGCGGGGCGGGGAGGGAGCGTCGGCTGAAAGGGGGGACGATTGGGAAAAATGGCCGGTGAGAGCCGGTTCAGAATCCGTCCGCCTCCGGTCCTGGGCCTCTTTCCGCCGCCGGCCCGAGGCCTCTTTCCGCCTCCGGCCCGGGGCCTCTTCCGCCTCCGGCCCTGGGCCTCTTTCCGCCTCCGGCCCTGGGCCTCTTGAAGGTCGCGTGCGCCCTGGCGCCGGGGGATCTATCCCCCGGCCATCCGGGGCAGGCTGATGATGAAGGTGGACCCTTTCCCCGGCGCGCTTTCAACCGTGATGGCGCCCCCGAGATGCGTCACGATGCGCCGGGTGATGGCAAGGCCCAGGCCGCTGCCGGCGGGCCGGCCCCGGGCGCGGTCCCGGATCTGGTGGAAGCGCTCGAAGATGCGCTCGCGCTCCGCGGCCGGAATGCCGATGCCCGTGTCCCGCACCGCGATGATCAGCCGGTCGGGCTCCACGGCCAGGCGGATGGAGATGCCGCCGCCGTCGCTGAACTTGACCCCGTTGGAGATCAGGTTGACCATCACCTGGATCAGCCGGTCCCGGTCCGCGATGATCACGGGCCGGGTCTCGGGCAGGTCCAGGGCCAGGGTCATGGATTTTTCCTCCAGCATATGGCCGGTGATGTCCGCCGCCTCCTGGATCACGGCCTTCACGTCCACCCGGTCCATGCGCCATTCCATCCGGCCCGACTCGATCTTGCGCAGGTCCAGCATCTGGGTGATCAGCCGGGTCAGCCGCTCGCTTTCCCGAACGATGATGGCGGAAAAAGACCCGCGCCGGGTCGCGTCCAGGTCCGGATTGTCCCGGAGGATCTCTGCCAGGGCCTTGACCGAGGTGATGGGCGTGCGCAGCTCGTGGGACACCGTGGAAACGAATTCGTCCTTAAGCCGATCCAGCTCCTTGAGCCGCTCGTTGGCCGCCTTCA
>JAABTE010000268.1 GCA_011390035.1 Desulfobacteraceae bacterium
GCCCGGGCCTCCTGGGTGCGGGCGAACAGCTCGCGGATGGGGGTGAACAGGCCCGCGTAGGTGGCCGGGTTGGAGCGGGGGGTGCGGCCGATGGGGGCCTGGTCGATATTGACCACCTTGTCGATGTACTCTATGCCGGTGATCCGGTGGTGGGGGCCGGCGGGCGTCCGACTTCGATAAACGGCGGCGGCCGCGGCCCGGTGAAGGGTCTCCAGAACCAGGGAGGATTTGCCCGACCCGGACACGCCGGTGACGCAGATGAAACAGCCCAGGGGGAAGGCCACATCGATGGACTTGAGGTTGTTGGCGGCGGCCCCCTCGATCACGATGCGCCGGCCGTTGCCGGAGCGGCGGACGGCCGGCACCGGAATCCGTTTCCCCCCGGCGAAATACTGGCCGGTCAGGGACGCCTCGGCCCCGGCCAGGTCCTCCGGCGGGCCGGCGAAGACCACCTCGCCGCCGCCCATCCCAGCCCCCGGCCCCATGTCCACCACGAAATCGGCCGCCCGGATGGTCTCCTCGTCGTGCTCCACCACCAGCACCGTGTTGCCCAGGTCCCGCATCCGCAGCAGGGTGGACAGCAGGCGCCGGTTGTCCCGCTGGTGCAGGCCGATGCTCGGCTCGTCCAGCACATACAGCACGCCGGACAGGCGCGACCCGATCTGGGTGGCCAGCCGGATGCGCTGGGACTCGCCGCCGGACAGGGTCTCGGCCCGCCGGTCCAGGCTCAGGTAGGAAAGACCCACGTCGTCCAGGAATCCGAGCCGGCCGCTGATCTCCCGGATGATCCGGGAGGCGATGGCGGCCTCCTTTCGGGGCAGCGTTTCGGCCAGGCCGTCGAAAAGGGTCCGGGCGTCGGAGATGGCCCGACTGGTGATATCCGCCATTGAATGGCCGGCCACGGTGACGGCCCGGGCCTGGGCGTTGAGCCGGGCGCCGCCGCATTCCGGGCAGGGGAGGGTGTCCATGTACTGCCGGATCTCCTCCCGGGTCTGGGGCGACTCGGTCTCAAGATACCGCCGCCGCAGGCTCGGGATCAGCCCCTCGAAGGTCTTTCGGTAGGTCATGCGCCGGTTGCTCCGCTCGGTGAAAAACGGGATCTGCTCTTCGCCGGAGCCGTAAAGCAGGACCTCCCTGAACCGATCGGGCAGGTCCGAAAAGGGCGTGTAGATGTCCGCCTGGTAATGGGCGGTGAGCGCGTCCAGGAATTCGGCGTAATAGACCGACGAGCGGCTGGCCCAGGGCGCGATGGCCCCATCCCGGATGGAGCGCTGGGGGTCGGGAATGATCCGGTCCGGCGCCAGCTCCAGGGTGACGCCGAGCCCGTCGCACCGGGGGCAGGCGCCCCTCGGGGAGTTGAAGGAGAAGCCGGCCGGCGTAAGCTCCGGCTGGGTGGTGCCGCAGCGGACGCAGGCGGCCTTTTCAGAAAAGAGCAGTTCCGGCGCCTCGTCTCCGGATGCCATTTTTCCGGATTCAGTACTCCCGGATTCAGCACTCCCGGATTCAGCACTTTCGGATTCAATGCTCCCGGATTCAGCACTTTCGGCTTTCCGGCTTCCGGCCCCGGTTTTTCCCCCCAGCCGGGCCACCTTCGCCACGCCGTCGGAAAGCGACAGGGCCAGCTCCAGGGAATCGGCCAGCCGGTTCCGCGCAGAGGGCTTGAGCGCCAGCCGGTCCACCACCACCTCGATGTCATGGGGCAGGTTTTTGTCCAGGGGCTTTATGGCCTCGATGTCCTCGATCTGGCCATCGACCCGCAGCCGGGCGAAGCCGTCCTTCCGAAGCTGCTTGATCAGTTTCGCGTGGCTCCCCCGCGCCTCCTCCGCCACCGGTGCCAGCAGCATGATCCTGGCCCCCTCCCCCAGATCCATGACGGCATCGATGATGGCGTCGATGGACTGGGCCGCGATGGGTCTTCCGCACGTCAGGCAATGGGCCACCCCGGCCCGGGCGAAGAGCAGCCGCAGGTAGTCCTGAATCTCCGTCACCGTTCCCACGGTGGACCGGGGGTTGTGGCCGGCCGATTTCTGCTCGATGGCGATGGCCGGGCTCAACCCTTCGATAAAGTCCACATCCGGCTTTTCCATCCGCTCCAGAAACTGGCGGGCGTAGGCCGACAGGCTCTCCACATACCTGCGCTGCCCCTCGGCGTACAGGGTGTCAAAGGCCAGTGTGGATTTGCCGGACCCGGAAAGCCCGGTGATCACCACCAGCCGGTTGCGCGGCAGGTCCAGGTCGATGTTTTTCAGATTATGTTGCCGGGCGCCTCGGATGACGATATGATCGCTGCTCATGATGCCTGCCGGGATGTCTGTGGGTATGGCTGTTGGGATGTCAATTGAGATGCCTATTGAGATGCATGTTGAGATGCATGTTGAGGTGCCCGTTGGGATCCCTGATGAGGAATGTCCGATGAGGAATGTCCGATGTCGATTTTCCTTTGACAAGCCCGCTGCGCCATACTACACAAGGTAACAGGCCCGAAGGGCGTCGGCATGGCTGTTTGGGCCATGGCGCCGTCGGCCATGGCTCGCGCTCATGGCGCTTGATGATAAACCACTATGCTAAGGATGGAAAAGCCCTTGCGCAATTCACTTTCAATTTCCGGCGCGTTTTCAGGATTTTCTCGGCTGAAGCTGTTCGGCGCGCTGTCCCGGACCCCCCATGGTCTCATCGACATGAGCGCCCCCATGCTCGCCGCGCTGGTGTGGCATGGCGGCTTTCCCTCGTGGCGGGTGATCCTGCTGGGCCTGATCACCGTCTTTGCCGGCTACACGGCCGTCTATGCCCTCAACGACGTGGTGGACTACCGCGAAGACCGGGAAAAGGCCCGCCTGGGCGCCTTCGAGCCCTCCGGAAGCGATCTTGACGCCGTGCTGATCCGCCACCCCATGGCCCAGGGCTTTTTAAGCTTCAACGAGGGCCTGATATGGGCAATGGCCTGGGGCGCGGTGGCCTTCATCGGCGCCTATCTGCTGAACCCGGTCTGCATGCTCATCTTCGTTATCGCCTCCGCCCTTGAGGTGATCTACTGCCTGATGCTCCGGGTCAGCTACCTGCGCGTCCTGGTGAGCGGCGCCGTTAAAAGCGCCGGCGCCCTGGCCGCTGTCTTCGCCGTGGACCCGTCCCCATCCCCCCTCTTCCTGGTGGTCCTTTTCGCCTGGCTCTTCCTCTGGGAAATCGGCGGCCAGAACGTCCCCAACGACTGGACCGATCTCGATGCGGACCGCCGGCAGGGCGCCCGCACCATCCCCGTGGCCTTCGGCGCGAAAGCCTCCGCCCGCATCATCCTGGCCACCCTTTCCGGCGCCATCGCCCTCAACGCCGCCCTGATGGCCCTGTCTCCCGCCGGCTTCAGCGGCGCGGTCATCGCCATGGCCGCCGGCGTCGGCCTGTGCCTGCTTCTGATCCCGGCCCTGCGCCTCCATTTCAGGCCCGCCCCCGCCCGGGCCATGGCCCTTTTCAACAGCGCCAGCTACTATCCCCTGACGCTGTTCATCCTGGTGCTGATCAACATCCTTTTTCTATAGCCCTATTTTAATTTAGCCCCATCCGTGCTATCCGTGCCATTCGTGCTATCCATGCCACCCATGCCGTCCACTAAGTCCACTCCATCCATCCGCCCTGGCTATGCCGTGCGTTGCACCCTTTTCACCCTCCGGACTCTCCCCATAAAACAGCCGTCGGGTTCAGCTCCTGCATGTAGCGCCGGATGCCGTCC
>JAABTE010000269.1 GCA_011390035.1 Desulfobacteraceae bacterium
GGACGACGAGCCGATGGCCCGCCGAAACCTCGAATATGTGCTGGAAAAGGATGGGTATGGCGTGGTATCGGCGGCCTCGGGGGTCGAGGCGCTGGAGGCCATCGCGGCGGAAAGATTCGACGCGGTGATCACCGATCTTAAAATGGAGAAGGTGGACGGCATGGACGTGCTGGAGGCGGCCAAGGCCAAGGACCCCTCCGTGGCGGTGATCATGGTGACCGGCTACGCCACGGTGCCGGTGGCGGTGGAGGCCATGAAGAAGGGCAGCGGCCACTTTTTATCCAAGCCCCTGAAGCTGGACGAGATCCGCGCCACGCTGCAAAAGGCCCTGGCCGCCCGGGATACCCGGCTCGATTCAAAGGGGCCGGTTCTGTGCTTCGCGGGGCCGCCGGGCACTGGAAAAACCTCGCTTGGCATCTCCATCGCCCGGGCCCTGGGTAAAAAATTCATCCGCATTTCGCTTGCCGGCGTCAAGGACGAGGCCGAGATCCGGGGCCACCGCCGCAGCTATGTGGGCGCCCTGCCGGGCCGGATCATCCAGGAGATCCGACGGGCGGATGTGAACAACCCGGTGATCATGCTTGACGAGATCGACAAACTGGGCCAGGAGTTCAAGGGCGATCCGGCCGCCGCCCTCCTGGAGGTGCTGGACCCGGAGCAAAACAGAGCCTTCACCGACCACTACCTGGACGCGCCCTTCGACCTTTCCGGCGTGATGTTCATCGCCACGGCCAACACCATGGGCACCATCCCCGGCCCCCTGCTGGACCGGCTGGAAGTCCTGGGCCTTTCCGGCTACACGGAGCGGGAAAAGGAGCGGATAGCCTTCGATTACCTGATCCCAATCGAACAGCGCGAGGCCGGCCTGGACGGCCGGATGTGCCAATTTTCCCGCGAGGCGGTGGCCCGGCTGATCCGGGAGTACACCCGGGAGGCGGGCCTGCGCAACCTCCAGCGGCGCATCGCCGCCGTCTGCCGAAAGGCGGCCCGGGAGATCCTGGGGGAGGACAGGGAGAGCGTTTCCATCACGCCTGAGACGGTGGAGCGCTACCTGGGCCCGGCCCCGTTCCAGTTGGAGGTGGCCGAGGCCAAAGACAGGATCGGCGTGGCCACGGGCCTTGCCTGGACCGAAAGCGGCGGCCGGATCATGTTCGTGGAGGCCACCCGGATGCGGGGAAAAAGCCGGCTGATCCTGACCGGATCACTGGGAGAAATCATGAAGGAATCGGCCCAGGCGGCCTTGAGCTACCTGCGCGGCAACACCGCCGAATACGGCATCGAAACCGACTTTTTCGAAAACCACGACATCCACGTTCATGTGCCCGCGGGCGCCATCCCCAAAGACGGCCCCTCGGCCGGCCTTGCCATCGCCGTGGCCCTGACATCCCTGCTGACCGGCCGCCCCTGCCGCCGCCAGGTGGCCGTAACCGGCGAGATGACCTTAACGGGCCGCATTCTGCAGGTGGGGGGAATGAAGGAAAAGGCGCTGGGGGCGCATCGGGCGGGTATTGAAACGGTGATTTTCCCGGCGAAGAACCGGCCGGAACTGGCGCATATTCCGGAGGAGATCAAGGCGGATCTGTCGATCCGGCTGGTGGAGGATCTGGGGGAGGCGATTGAGATTGTGTTGGGGGAGGAGCAGGGCCGGCCGACAATTTAACCCCACATTTATTCACACATTAAAGCCGATGTTCCTACATTCGCTATTTACGTCGCCATCTCGCGTCCCTGCCCTTCCCGAGCATCTCGAGCCGGCCCTGATCCCGCCAGCGATTCATCACCAGGCGGATGGTATCCCGACTCACATTCGGGCAGAGCCGCTCCACATCGGAAATGCCGAACGGGCTGATCATGCTCTCCAGAGCATATTCCACCAGATCGGTTTTGGCGCCGCGCCTTGGCCGCTGTCTTTCGGCGCGTTCCTCAAATTCGCGGCAGGCCCGTCTCCATACGGAGAGCATATAGGTAAACCATGGCAAAACGTCATGCCGCCCGTCATGCCATCCCAAGGAACTCAGCCTCAATGCCTCATAATAATCCTCCTTGGTCTGCTCCACGATCCTCTCAAGGCTGATGTAACTGCCGACATGGTGACCATGATGGTAGGATAAAAGAAGCGTCAACAGCCGAGCCAGACGGCCATTGCCGTCCCGAAATGGATGAATGCAGAGAAAATCCAGAACAAAGCAAGCCGATGCCAAAAGGGGCGTTACCTCCAACTGGTCGATGGCGTTCCGATACGCAAGGCAAAGCTCCGCCATCGCCTCGGTGACTTTCTCCGGGGGCAAAGGCCGAAAACGCACCTGGCGTCGCCCATCCGGAAACAACTCGATGATATCGTTTTGCGATATTTTCCATTTTCCGGCATCTCCGCTCGTGCCGCCCTGGGCCAAGGCGTGGAGCCGCAGGCAGGTTTCCGGGATGACGGGAATTTTTTGGAAGTCGCTGTGGATCCAGTTGAGCGCCATCCCATAGCCGACGATCTCCTCCTCCGATCGATCCTTGGGACGGGTATTGCCGATGACAAGCGGGCGAAGCCGCTTTTTCTCCACCGTTACGCCTTCGATTCGGTTTGAGGATTCGGCGCTCTCGATCAGCGACATTTCTCTGAGGCTATCGAGCATCCGGGGCGACTGCTTTTCATAAAGCTGCTGGCGCCCCTTGGATTCGGCCAGGGTCTCAAGCAGCCACACGACGGAAAGCGGAAGCCTCATCTCCTGAAGCCGGGTGCCCCTAAAGCTCATCATATGGAACCTCCTCCACATGCCGCTCCACCACCACCGCCCCATCCGCCCCCGGCCTGAAATGAAAAATCCGATCCGCATGCCGCTCAAACGCCGCCACCACCGCGGATTTTCCGAACCGGCCAATCATGACGGCTCCCGGACATAGGGGAATGTCGCGCCGCGATAGGGCGCCTTTTTCACCATTTCCTTCATGTTTTTGAGAGTATCAAGGGGCAGTTGCCACAGATAGGACCTGGCCAGCCATTGAAACAGCGACGAACGATAAAGATCGGATATGCCGCCCCCGGGATCGCCATATCCCTGGAACCGCACCGACACCGTTCCATCGGGCCGGGGCGTGAATCGCCACAGGGAGCGGGAATCGCGGATGCGAACGTAACCCTTTTTCTCCGGCAGGTAATCGGGGCTCGCCGTTCCCCGGACGGTGATGGACAGGGTTTCCGGGTCCTGGGTCATGGTGGTGTGGACGATGGAATCGCGCTTGCTCAGGGGAAAAGGCATTGAATGCGTGCTGTAAACATAGGACTCGGTGGCGCTGACCCGCTTCAGCTTGACGGCCGATTCGGTGCGATAGAGCCATTCGGGAAGGGATGCGGTATCCTTGAGCAGGGCGATGAGGGCGCCCAGGGTGGTGTCGATGGTGGTTTCCGCCCGAAATTCCACATTGTCGTCCGCAAGGGTCCGCAGGTCGATGAGAATGTCGGCGGCCTCATCGGTTTTCACGCGCTTCCAGCCGTTTGGGCCGCCATCGTCCCCAGAGGAGACGCTTGCAAAACATAACATGAACAGCGCCGCCGTCAGAACGGGCAGATATTGAATTTTCAGATCAATAGGCGCATCCCATCTCATCATGGGAAATAGCGGTAAAATTCCCTGCGATTCAAAACGCGCACCATCTCTATTCCCCCCTTTCCCACCTCAATGCTTCATCTCGATTCAGCAGGTCGGTTTGCCTTCCCT
>JAABTE010000270.1 GCA_011390035.1 Desulfobacteraceae bacterium
CTTGCGGCCCTGCCGCCCACGGCCGGGTTTTTCAGCAAGGATCAGCTTCTGATCGCCGTTTTTACCCATCCGGATGGGTTTTACAAGGCGCTCTGGGGGGTGGCGACACTCACGGCGCTGCTGACGGCGCTTTATACTTTCCGGCTGGTCTTTTTCGTCTTTTTCGGCGGCGGCAAGGCCGATGAGGCGGTCCATTCGGCGGGGGCCGAGACGGCAGGCGATCCAGCAGCGGGCCCGACGGCCGGCATGATCCAGGCGCTCTGGCCGCTGGGGGCACTGGCGCTGATCGCCGGCCTCATAAACCTGCCAGTCGCGCTGGACCCGCGTCCGTGGCTGTCCGGCCTGTTGATGACGGTGGGCGGGCCTGTCGCGCGCCACGGGGCCTTCGGCGGCGGCCATGGGGTTTCTCACGCTCTGGAGGCCCAGATGGCCTTCGGCAATGGCCTGCTGGCCGTGGCCGGGCTGGTGGTCGCCTATTTTCTGTACGGCCCGAAGGGGTCGCTTCGGGACCCGGATCGGGCGCCGGCCTATCCGCGCCTGATGGCCTTCCTGCGGGATGGTTTTGAGCTGGACCGGCTTTACGGGGCCCTTCTGGTCCGGCCCTTCCGCCAGATCTCCGAGATCCTCTGGCGGGGGGCCGACGTGGGCGGGGTGGACCGGGGCCTTACGGCCGCGGCCCGTGGAATCCTGGGGCTGGCCGACGAGCTGCGACTGTGGACCACCGGCCGGCTGTCCACCTATCTGGCCATGCTGTTTGCCGGGCTGGGCGGCATCGCCTGCTACCTGCTGTTCATCTGAAGGATGGGGGAAAGAATGCGAGGGTTCACGACATGATAGCCACTTTGCTGCTTTCGGCCGTCATCTTTCTGCCCGCCGCGGGCGGGGTGGCGGCGCTGCCGTTCCATCGACGCCCCGAATGGTGCCGGTGGATCTGCGTTGCCGCCATGGCCATGGATCTGTTCCTGGCGCTCAATCTGTATTTTCTCGATTTTTCCGCCATGGGCGCGGATGTGCCCTGGATCGGGATGTTCGGCATCCATTACGCCCTGGCCCTGGACGGCATCAACCTGCCGCTTGTCACCCTGACGGCCTTTCTGGGGCTGCTCTGCGTGATGGTCTCCTGGCGGAGCATTCGGCGGGGGGTGGCGGCCTTTCATTTGTGCCTGATGCTGTCGGTTTCCGGGGTAATCGGCCTTTTTCTGGCCACGGATCTGTTCCTGTTTTACCTGTTCTGGGAGCTTCAGGCCATTCCGCTGTTTTTTCTCATCGGCATGTGGGGGCACGAGGGGCGGGCGCGGGCTGCGGTCAAGTTCTTTCTGTTCAGCTTCACCGGCAGCCTGCTGATGCTGGTGGCCCTCATCGGCCTTTACATGATCCATGGAAAGCAGACGGGCAATTTCAGCTTTTCATTTTTTTTGCTCCGGGACACCCTGCTGACCCATTCCACGGAGCGGTGGCTGTACGCGGCGTTTCTGCTGGCATTTGCCGTGAAAATTCCCCTGTTTCCGGTTCATACCTGGCTGCCGGACGCCCACACAGAGGCGCCCACGGCGGGCAGCGTGATCCTTGCGGGGCTGCTGCTGAAAACCGGCATGTTCGCCCTGTTGCGGTTCGCCTTTCCCTTGTTTCCGGAGGCGGCCAGGGCATCTGTGCCCATCCTGCTGTCGGCGGCACTGGTGGGGATGTTTTACGCCGCCTGGATCGCCTTTTCCCAGCAGGACATGAAGCGGCTGGTGGCCTATTCCAGCATTTCGCACATGGGGCTGATGGTGGTGGGCGTGGCCCTGTGGAACACCCTGACGCTGTCCGGCGCCGTGCTTCAGATGATCAACCACGGGCTGGTCACCTCCGCGCTTTTCATCATGGTGGGCATGATCGACGAGCGAATCGGCTCGCGCCGGATGGCGGCGGCCGGGGGGCTGTGGGGCAAGGCGCCGGTACTCAGCGGGTTTTTCCTGCTCTTTGCCATGGCCTCCATGGGGCTGCCGGGGCTCAACAACTTCGTGGGAGAGACGCTGATCCTGGTGGGTGCCTACCAGCGGATGCCGGCGGTGGCGGTGATCGGATTTGCGGGGCTGGTTTTCACGCTGATTTACACGCTGCGCCTGACCCGGGAGGTGATCTTCGGGCCGCCGGCGGATGACGCGCCCGTGGCCGATCTGGATTTCCGGGAGACGGCGGTACTCGCATCCCTTGCCGTTCTGGTGATCCTGATCGGGCTGGCGCCCGGGCCGCTGCTGCGGCTTTTTCAAGGGCCGGTGGGTGATCTGATGGCCGCGCCCATGACACTGGTGGCCAAATCGGCGGCCGCTACGGCCGGGCTTCCCGGATTCTGATGGCAAAGGAGCGCTTATGCAGTCTCAGTGGAACGTGATCCTTCCGCATATATTGCTGGCCGGCGGCGGCCTGATCATCTTCTGCGCCGGGGCCTTTTTCCCCCGGAGGCCGGAAGGGACGCTGTTTGCCCTGGCGGTGGCCGCGGCCGCGGCGGCCGGGCTGGAGGGATTGATCTGGCCGGCGGGCGGGGTTTTTTCCGGGATGGTGGATGGCGGGCCGCAGGCGCGGTTCTTCACGCTGCTGTTTTGCGCCATTACGGTGATCACGCTGCTGTTTTCAAGATATTACGCCAGCCTGCGGGGGTTTTCCGGCGATGTGTATTACGGGGTGATCCTGTTCGCGGCCCTGGGCATGATCCTGGTGGCCGGGGCGCTGCACTGGGTGACGCTGTTTCTCGGGCTGGAGATGCTCTCCATCTGCCTGTACATCCTGATCGTGATCGACAAGGATGCGCCGCTGTCCGGCGAGGCCGGGGTGAAGTACTTCATCATGGGGGCGGTGGCCTCGGCGATCCTGCTGTTCGGCATCGCCCTGGTGTACGGGGTGACCGGCGACATGGATATTCGCTCGGGCCTTGCCCCGGGATTCACCGGCGGCGGTCCGGTGCCCTCGGGGGCGGGGCGGGCGACGGATCCCACCACCCTTTTTCTGGGGATGGGCTTTATCCTGGTGGGCGTGGGCTTCAAGCTGTCCCTGGCGCCCTTTCATCTGTGGACGCCGGACGTGTACCAGGGGGCGCCGGCGCCGGTGGCCGGATTTTTGTCCACCGGATCGAAGATCGCGCTGTTTGCCTTTCTGTTGCGACTGGGCATGACGGCCGGGGATGGCTTCTGGGCCGTATGGGTGCCGGTGCTGTGGGGGATGGCGGCGTTGACAATGGTTGCCGGAAACGTGGCGGGGCTGGTTCAGACCCACGTCAAGCGGCTGCTGGCCTATTCTTCGGTGGCGCACATGGGGTATCTGCTCATGGCGCTGCTGGCGCTGCCGTCGGCCGGGCCGGTGCCGGTGATGTTTTACGCGGCGGTGTACGCGGTGATGGACCTGGGGGCCTTCGGCGCGGTGAGCCTGCTGTCGCTTCGGACAGGGGGCGGAGACCGGGATGACCTGGAGGACTACGCGGGTCTGGGCAAGACCAATCCCTTTGCGGGGGCCTTGCTGGGGCTGTCGATACTGGGGCTGGCCGGGTTGCCGCCCACGGGAGGGTTTATCGGCAAGTTCGCGCTGTTTCAGGCGGCCATTCGGGCCGATTTTGTGGTGCTGGCGGTGATTGGCATCGTGACGGCCATTCTTTCGATCTATTTTTATCTGAAGATCCTGGTGGCGCTGTTCATGCGGCCTGCGCCCGAAGA
>JAABTE010000271.1 GCA_011390035.1 Desulfobacteraceae bacterium
ATCCACCGCCTTGTCGGGGCATGGGGGGCGCAACAGTCGATCCACCAGGTTGTCCGGCGAATCGTAAGCCCTCCGGATCACCGACGGCTCCAGATCATTAATGGCCAGCACCAGATCGAACAGATACTCGCAATTGGAGCCGGGCGCCACGCCCACCACCTTTCCCGCCAGGTCCGGCGCCGCGCCGATCCCCCGGTCCCGCCGCGCCACGATGCCCACATGATCCCGCGCCGTAACCAGCACCGCCAGCGCGGAAATGGGTTCTCCCGCCATAACGGCCCGGATATAGGGCGTTTCGGAGGTAACGGCAAAATCGGCCTTGCCCGACAGCAGCGCCTCGATGCTCTGCTTGCCATAGGTATTGTATTGAAAATCGGGCCGGATGCCCTGATCGGCGAAAAACCCCATATCTTCGGCCAGTTGAACGCTGCATCCCACCAGGCTGCCTCCTGTTGTGGCAATCCCCGGCCTGGCGGCGCTGACGCCCTCCGCCCCGGGATCGCCCATGCGGCCATTGCGCGGAAGGGTGCCGCCGAGAACGGCCGCCATGATGAGCGCGGCGGCGGCCGTTGCGATTGTTGATTTTCTCCAGTATGCGCCCATGGTGCCCTCAAAGGGTTCATCCGGCCGCTTCGGACCGAAAGGGTCGGCCAGTGGCGGAGCCGTAACGCCAAACCGTTTCTGAATATAGCGGGGTCAGAGTTTTATGTCAACAAAAGAGACGGGGAAGGAATCCTCCGGCGATTGGGCATGGCGTCCCCTTTCGCATCGCTGCAACTACAGGGATTTAATTTAAGAAGGGATTTTTTCCGGGACTGGAAGTCATCTTTACTTAAAACAAATCCCTGTAGTTCATCAATGCCCTCGCGGGCCGACTTTCGGGCCGACTTTAACGAGGCCCTGCGGAAGACAAGCAGCGGGGCGGCCCTGTAATAATGGCGCCCCCGGACGAGGACGCCATAAAAGAGGGGAAGACCGCCGGGACGGACTACAGGGCGTCCAGGTAGGCCTGAAACGCCGGCAGCGCGGGCTTGCCGTCAACCGTCTTCACGCCATCCAGCCAGCCCTTGTAGATGTCCGGGTGGGACTTGATCCACGCCAGGCCGGCGTCGATGGGCTGAAGGTCCGGGTTTTTGTGGAGCATGGTCATGATCTCGTTCATCATGGCGATGGGAAAGATGTATTTTTGAAGGAAAACGGCCACATTGGGCTGTTCCTTGTCGAAGCCGGCGCGGATGTTGGTATAGACCGTGGCCGTGCCGTCATCGGGGCCGAAGGTCTCATCGGTGCTGCCGTCCAGGTAGGCCATGTCCAGCACCTGGTTCATGTAATGGGGAGACCAGCCGAGAAAGACGATCCATTCGCCATCCCGCATGAAGGCTTCCACCTGGGCCAGCATTCCCGCCTCGCTGGAGGGGATCAGCTCGAAATCGCCCAGGCCGAACATGTTGTTGTCGATCATCTTGTCGATGATGATGTTGCCGTCGTTGCCCTCCTCGATGCCGTAGATGCGGCCGTTCAGGCGGTCGGCGTATTTGGCGATGTCTTTAAAATGGGTCAGGCCCGCCTCCTTCACATAGCGGGGCACAGCCAGGGTGTATTTGGCCCCCGGCATGCTGGCGACATATTTGACCACCGTGCCCTTTTTAAACAGCGGCTCGGCGATGGAGGCCATGGAGGGCATCCAGTTGCCCAGGAATATATCGGCCTCGCCCGTGCCCAGGGCCTGATAGACGATGGGCACGGACAGCATGATATTGGTGGCGTCATATCCCAGCGCTTCGAGGATCTTCACGCCCAGCTCGCTTTTAACGGTCACCCCGGTCCAGCTCACGCTGGCGATGCGCACCTTGGGCTTATGGCTCCTGGCCCCGGCCGGAGACGCCATCCACAGGGGGATGAGCGCCAGGGCCAGCATAAATGCGAGCGTTTTTCCGAAGCGGATTTTACCGTTGATTGTTCTGCCGTTGATGGTTCTGCCGTTGATGGCTCTGCCGTTGATTGCTCTGCGGTTGATGGCTCTGTCGGCGATGGTGTCCAATGTCGCTTTTGCTTTTCGCATTCCTGCTCCTTTTGTTTGGTGAAACTAAAATCGCGTATTGATCAGACGCCGAACCAGTTCATGGGCCGGGCATCGTGGTTTTGATAGATGTGCTTGACCTCCGTGTACTCGTCCAGCCCCATGCGCCCCAGCTCCCGGCCCATGCCGGACTGGCGATAGCCGCCCCAGGGGGCCTGGGCGAAGTAGATGTTGAAATCGTTCACCCACACGGTGCCGAACCGCAGCGCCCGGGACACCCTGTGAATCCGGTCCGGATCACGGGTCCAGAAACCCGCTGACAGCCCGTACACCGTGCCGTTGGCCCGACGAACCGCCTCCTCCTCCGTTGCAAACCGCTCCACCGAAATGATGGGCCCGAAGACCTCCTCGTTGACGATGCGCATGTGGTTCCCGCAGTCCACAAAGAGGGTGGGCTCGAAGAAAAAGCCCTTTTGCAGCGCCGGATCCGACGGCCTTTTGCCGCCCAGCAGCAGACGGGCGCCCTCATTTAGCGCGATGGCCGCGTACCGCTCCACCTTGGCCAGGTGTTCTGCGGAAATCAGCGGACCCATCTGGGTTTTTTCATCAAAGCCGCCGCCCAGCCGGATCTTTTTCATCCGCGCCAGCAGCGCTGAAACGAACCGGTCGTGGATGGCGTCCTGAACCATCAGCCGCGCACCGGCGGAACAGATCTGGCCCGCGTGGAAAAAGACGCCGTTTAAGGCATAATCAACCGCCACTTCGAAATCGGCGTCGTCGAAAATGATGTTCGGATTCTTCCCGCCCAGCTCCAGAGCGATCTTCTTGACGTTGCCGCTTGCGGCCTGAATAATCTTTTTACCGGTTTCGATGCCGCCTGTAAAGGAAATTAAATCCACATCATGGCTCTCGGCCAGCGACGCCCCCACGGAATGGCCCGGCCCCAGCACCGTGTTGATCACCCCCGGCGGAAACCCCACCCGCTCGGCCAGCTCCGTCACCTTCAGGGTGGTCAGCGGCGTGATTTCGCTGGGCTTGATCACGATGGCGCAACCGGCGGCAAGGGCCGGGGCCATCTTCCAGGATGCCTGTAGCAGCGGATAGTTCCAGGGCGAGATCTGGCCGCACACCCCCACCGGCTCGCGAACCAGCAGGCTGGTGGCGTTTTCAAAGGGCGGCTGGAGGATCTCGCCGCCGTCCTTATCAGCAAGGCCCGCGAAGTACTTGAAGATGTCGGCGATGCCGTCCATGTCCCAACGGCTCTCCTCCACGGTTTTGCCCGTGTCCAGGCTCTCCAGCCGGGCCAGTTCCTCGCGATTTTCGGCGATCAGCCGCCCCAGCTCATGCAGCTTCTCCCCCCGCGCCGGGCCGGGGAGGCGGGGCCAGGGGCCCTCGTCAAAGGCCCTGCGCGCCGCGGCGATGGCCAGCTCCGCGTCCTCCCGATCCCCCTCGGGCACGGTTGCGATTTCGGACTGGTCGAATGGATCGATGATGGTCCGGGAGCGGCCCGACCGGGCCGCCACCCATTGACCATCGATGTGCATCTTTTCAATTACATCGATCTTTTGGGAATTCATTTTCATGACGCCTCTTCGATCTTCTCAGGATTCATTTTCATGATGCCCTCCTCAGATTCTCATCCGCGGCGTTCCCCACGGCCTT
>JAABTE010000272.1 GCA_011390035.1 Desulfobacteraceae bacterium
GTTGGCCGCCCGGGCCAGTGCCCGGCGGTTTTCCACGGCGCGAAACACGGCCATGGAAAAGTGCTGAAACGGGGCGCTGGTGCGGCCGTACCAGGCGTCGTTGGTCAGGTTGGCCAGAAGGTTCGCCCCGCCGGCGGCGGCGGCCCGGGCCAGATCCGGAAAGATGATCTCGTAGCAGATCAGGGTTCCCAGGCCGTAGGAAGCGCCGCCGCCGGCCCCACCTGTCCGGGCGAGCAGGACGCGGCCCTTTTCCCCGGTCTGAAAATCGCCCACATGGGCCACCAGCTTGCCGATGAAGGGCATGTAGCGCTGGAGCGGCACATACTCGCCATAGGGCACCAGGTGGACCTTGTCGTACCGGCCGGCGATCCGGCCGTCGGGCCCCATAAGGTGGGCGCTGTTGTAAAACTCGGCCTCGCCCAGAGCGTTCCGGGTGAAAAACGGGGTGCCGGCCAGCAGCCACAGGTCCATATCGTCGGCCGCGGCCGTCACCCGCCGGGTCAGGCCCCGGTTATGGGTGAAGTGAAAGGGGGTGGCCGTTTCGGGCCAGATGGCCAGATCCGCCCCCTGCCGGGCGCCTTCCCCGCTCAGGCGGATGTACCGTTCCAGGATCTCGTCCCGGTGGTCCGGGTCCCATTTCATCTCCTGGCGCACGTTGCCCTGAACGACGGTGGCCCGGAGCCGGTCGGCGGCCGCGGCCGCCCGGTCAACGGCGTCGATGCGGATCATGCCGTAGGCAACCGCCGCCCCCGCGAGCCCGGCCGCCAGGGCGGCCGCGGCAATGACGCCCGTTCGCCCCGCCCTCGCCGTCGGATCGGCCCCCCATGGCAGCCCGCGCCGGCGCAGGATGAAAAGCGCACCCGCGGCGTTGACCGCCACGATCAGAAAGGAGAGCCCGTAAGGTCCGGCAAGATCCGCCGTCTGGATCAGAACCAGGCGCCGGTGCTGGGAGTAGCCCAGCAGCTCCCAGGGAAAGCCGGTGAACAGCGTCCCCCTCAGATACTCCGCGGCCACCCAGAAGACCGGCGCAAGGGCCATGGCCCGGGCCGGCGATCGCCGGCAGGCGGCCAGGGCCCCGGCGAAAAGGCCGGTGTAAAGGGCCAGGTAGGCCCCCAGCAGAAACCAGAGCGGAACGGCCAGGTAAAGCGGCAGGCCGCCGTAGGTCCGCATGGTGTGGACCACCCAGTAGGTAAGCGAGGTGAAGTGGACCAGCCCGGCGATATAGCCCATCCGGAACGCGGCCCCGATCCGCCGCTGCCCGGCCACGGCCAGCATCAGCGGGATCAGCGCCACCCAGGCCAGAAAATCCCACCCGATCTTGGGAAACGCGGCGGTGAGCAGCAGGCCGCTGCCCGCCGCCATCAGGCCGTTCAGAGGATCACCACCCTTTTCACGGCCCTGATCACCTCATCCGGGTCGTCGATCACCTGGAAGATGTCCATGTCATCGGCCGAGATGGTCTCGTCCCGGATCAGCCGGTCCCGCACCCAGTCCAGCAGGCCGCGCCAGAATTCCGATCCCACGAGGATCAGGGGAAAAGGCTTGATCCTCCGGGTCTGGATCAGGGTGACGGCCTCGAACAGCTCGTCCAGGGTGCCGTAGCCGCCGGGCATGATGATGTAGGCCATGGCGTATTTGACGAGCATCACCTTGCGGACGAAAAAGTAGTTGAAGTCCAGATTGATGTTGGCGTAGGGGTTGGGCTTCTGCTCGAAGGGCAGCACGATGTTCAGGCCCACGGATGTGCCCCCGGCCTCGGCCGCCCCCCGGTTGGCCGCCTCCATGATGCCGCCGCCGCCGCCCGTGAGTACGGCGAAGCCGTTTTTGGCGAACAGGCCGGCGATTTTGCAGGTCAACTGATACATTGGGTCCGTGGGTTTGGTGCGGGCCGAGCCGAAAAAGCTGACGGCCGGCCCCACCCGGCTCAGCTTATCAACCCCGTCCACGAACTCGCCGATTATCTTGAACAGGCGCCACGCCTCGCCTTCCTGTATCGCGTCGATCATGAATTGTCGCTCGTTGGATCCCATGTTTCGCGCCTTTCCGATAGTTTCCCTTGTGCTGGTTTTCCTTTGCGCCGATAATGATAAAGCACGTCCGCCCGGCGCCCCTTGCGATCCCCCGGAAATTAACAGGTTTTTTCCGGCTTGTCAACGATTTAGGATTGACATCGGGGCGGGGTATTGATACATAGAAAGATTTAATGATTCAGGTTTTTTTCCGTCAGGAAAAGGAAGACGATTTGAGAAATATGAAGCGGACATTGAGCGCATGACGAAGGTGGCAAAAGACAACGAGATCTTCCGGGGGCTCTTCCGGGAGCTTGAGATTATAAACGACCTGGGGCTTCACGCCCGATCCGCGGCCCAGATCGCCCAGATCGCCGGCAAGGCCCGGGACCAGGTGTGGGTGGAGCGGGACGGGGAGGCGGTGGACGCCACGAGTACCATCGACATTTTGACCCTGGCCTGCGGCAAGGGCATCCGGATCATCGTGCGGGTGGCCAGCCCGAGGGACCGGGGGGTGCTGGATGAGATCGCCGCGCTGGTGGAAAATAGTTTCGGAGAGTGACCAATTTGGACAGCCAGTCCCAAGCGGAAAAAGCGGAAGAGATCGTGCTCACCGGCATCGGGGCCTCCCCGGGCATCTGCATCGGCAAGGCATACCTGGTGGACAAGGGCGGGGTGCATGTGGTCAAGAAGTACTTCATCCACGAGTCCCGCCTTGAAGCGGAGAAGAACCGCTTCCGCGCCGCCGTCCACAAGGCCGCCGACGAGCTGATGGAGATCATCCGGGACACCCCCGGCACCTTCCGGGAGCAGGCCGACATCCTCGAGACCCACGTGGTGCTCATGAAGGACAAGATGCTCTACAACAAGACCATCGACACCATCGAAAACGACCGGGTCAACGCCGAATGGGCCCTGCGCAAGGTGGTCTCCAGCCTCAAGGGCATATTTCTGAACATGTCCGACTCGTACTTTCGCGAGCGCTGGCACGACATCGTGGACGTGTCGGACCGGATCATGCGCAACCTGTCCGGGGCCGAGGCGGTCAACATCAAGGACATAGACAAGCGGGTGATCCTGGTGGCGCCGGACCTGTCACCGGCGGAGACGAGCCAGATCCAGCTCGAGCGGGTCAAGGGCTTTGTCACCGACGCCGGGGGCATGTTCTCCCACACCGGCATCATCGCCAGAAGCCTTCAGATCCCGGCGGTGCTGGGGCTCGAGGAGGCCACCCAGAGGATCGAAAACGACGATCTGATCATCGTGGACGGCGGCACCGGCCTGGTGATACTGCATCCGACGGAAGAGCGCCTGCTGGAGTACGAGGAGCGCCGCTCCCGGCACGAGACGCGCATCGCCCGCATCTCCCGGGGCGCCGGCGCCCCGGCCGTCACCACGGATGGCGTGGCCGTCCGGGTTATGGGCAACATCGAGCTGCCCGAGGAGGTGGTGGCGGCGCGGGATTTCGGGGGCGACGGCATCGGCCTGTACCGCACCGAGTTTCAGTACCTGACCGGCTCCGGGTTTCCGTCGGAGTTCGAGCTGTTCGACAAGTACCGGGACGTGGTGGAGGTGATGGCGCCGGACCCGGTGGTGATCCGCACCCTGGACATCAACGGGGACAAGGCGGTGCGCTACATGCTGGATGCGGAGGAGGCCAAC
>JAABTE010000028.1 GCA_011390035.1 Desulfobacteraceae bacterium
GCCAGCCCCAGGGCATTGCCCACCGCCAGCAATCCCACCTCCAGCGAAACCCGCCCCCGCGCCCCGGCCAAGAGCATCGCCGCGCCGCTGGTCCGCCCGAACGTATCCGCCCGCCCCGGCCGCTTCCCCGGAAAAGGGGCTCATCCCGTCTTCTCCAGCTCCACCAGGCAGAACCAGCCTTTTTGATCCGAATGCCAGCATCCCGCGGAAAACCCGGCCTTCTCGAACATCCGGCACGCGCTGGCCGGGCTGAATTTGCGGCTCACCTCGGTGTGGATGGTCTCTCCCCGGTCCATTTCCACCGATAGATCGATGGCCGACAGGCGGGCGCGGACCGGCCGCCGGGCCACCAGGTGCATTTCGATCTGTTCCGCGTCCCGGTTGAAAAAAGCGCGATGGGCGAAATCGTCGATCCGGAAGTCGCCGTCCAGGCGCCGGTTGATGTGGCGCAGGGTATTGCGGTTGAAGGCCGCATGGTGGATCAGGAGCGGGAGGGATAGATCGTTTCGCATGCACAGTGCGCCGACGCCCTTGGGTCCGTGAAATTTATGGCCGGAAAGGGTGAGAAAATCGACGCCCAGCTCGTCCACGTCGATGGGGATCTTGCCCACCGCCTGCACCGCATCGGCCTTGACGATCCGACGCGGCCGGATCAGATAAAGAAGCTGATCGTTTATGTGGAGATGGACCGGTGCGCCGCGGACGCCATGACCGTCGTCACCGGCGTCCGACTGGGCCGCCGGAGCCTCAAGTTCATGGGCTACGGCATCATGGCCGCCACCTTCCTGAACCTGGAAACGGAAAAGGCCTATCGGCTGATCTCGACGGAGTCGTCCCGGGAGCTGGCGGCGGCCTACGCGCCCGAGATCGCCGATCCGGCAAAGCGACAGACCATCGCCTACCGGCGCATGCCGGACAGCGCCCTGTTCCGGGCCCAGCGCGTCCGCGTCCGGCCGGACCCGTGCGACCTGCCCGGCCCCACCCGCCGGAAGGTCGTCTGCGCCGCCTGCGGCCAGGTGGTGCGGGACCGGCGGGAGGTGATGCGCGACGGCCTGCCCATCTGCCGGCCCTGCGCGGATGGGTGCTATTTTACAGACGCACGGGAAGCGCGATTGGATCAGATGGAATGGATACCGGATGTCCCGCCGCTCGCGCCGGAAACGCCGGTCCGGATAGGGGCGATGGGCTGACGCGGGACGCTGGGTTGACCCGGAGAGGGCAATCCCCCATCCGTCCGGGACCTGTCGTCAATGGCGGCATAAAGCGGTGAATCATGGCGCCCGCTTGCATATTTCCGATCAAAATGGTAATCATTCAGATGATAACAATGAAGGACGAGGCCACGCCGAGCGAGCCTTCAGGCACGGACGAGGCCAAAGCCTTTAAGAATATGAAAGGAAAGACCAAAACGAATGCGGAAGATCCCCCACGACCAGAACTTTAAAAACCTGCTGCTCGATTTCCCCGTCGAGACCCTCCAATGGGTGCTGCCGGAGGCCATCGAAGGGCTCGGGCCCGTCGAAAAATTCGAGTTCACGCGCCAGGAGCCCAGAAAGCGAAAGCTCTCAGACCCCGATCTGAGGCTGGACATGCCGATCCTCTTCACCTTCCGGGGCGGCCGGCAACTGCTGCTGTGGCTGGTGGAGTTCCAGGAGGACAAGCACAAGTTCTCCATTTACAAGCTGCTGCGCTATACCACCGACGAGATGGAGGCCCATCCGGACGCCGATGTCGTGCCCACCGTCATCTTCTCGGACCGGCGCCGATGGCGAAAGGACGTGCCGAGAATGCTGGAGAGCCGGCTCAACGACCGCCTGCTGCTCCATTTCGAATACATTTTCCTCAAGCTGTTCGACCACAACGCCAGGGATTACTTCAATACCCGCAATCCGGTGGTCAAGATTCTGCTTCCCAAGATGAACTACGCGCCGGAGGAGCGCTGGGAGGTGATCCGGCAGGCGTATATCGGCCTGTTCGAGCTGGTTTCAATCCAGTTATTTTTAAAATATGTCGATTTTATCGATTCTTACGCCAATGTGAAAGCCGAGGAGCGGGAAAGCGTTCTCGAGGAGATTCAGGAAAGGGAGGAGACAGTCATGATCAAGCAAATACTGATGGAGGAAGGGTGGAAGGAAGGGGCTCTCCATGGACGCCAGGAAGGACGCCAGGAAGGGCGCCAGGAAGGACGCCAGGAGGCCAGCTTCAACCTGTTGAGTCGCCAGTTGATCAAAAAATTCAACCTCTCGCCGGAACAGATCGGAATGCTGGAGGGCCTGCGGCCCGAGGACATGTTCGACCTGGGAGAATTCATGTTGGAATGCGACAGCCTCCAGGAGATCGAAAACTGGATTCAGCGGCGAAAGGCGGGCAATCTTTCATGAAGCGCGACAGCCGGTGATTCATCCCCCCGGTCTCAGGGCGCGGACGGCTTTGACGGAGCCCCTGGGAAATCATGGCGCCCGCTTGCATATTTCCCGCCGAAATGCTATCTATCCTCAGCGCGGATGGCGCACCGGCCGAACCCGGCGGCGGGCGCCCTGAAAGCAAAGATGCAAAGATAACTCAGGGGGGACATGAAAGGTCGCATTCTGGTGGTGGACGACGAGCCACCCATTTGTCTGCTGCTGAAAAGAATCCTGAATCGGGAGGGCCACGAGACCCTGACGGCGCCGGATTTCGATTCGGCCATCGCGGCCGTGACGTCCGCCGATCCACACCTGATCATCTCCGACATCGTGCTGGGGGAGGCAACGGGGCTTGATCTGCTCATGGCGGTCCGGCGGCTGAGTCCGACCGTTCCCGTGGTGATGATCACCGGCCATCCCACCATCGAAAGCGCGGCCCTCTCGGTGCGCGAGGGCGCCTTTGACTACCTGGTGAAGCCGGTGGAAAAGGAAAGGCTGCTGCGGGTCGTGGATATCGCCCTCCGCCACAAGGCGGCCATCGACCAGGCCGGCATGCTGGAGGCGGAGCTGCGGCGCCAGAGGCGGCTTTATGAAAGAATCGTGGAGGATCAGACCGACCTGATCTGCCGCTTCAACGTGGGCGACGGCCGCCTCACCTTTGTAAATGACGCCTACGCCAATTATTTTGGAAAGCCCAAGTCGGCCCTGCTTGGCGCCGATTTCCTGCTTGTTATCCCGGAGTCGGACCGGGAGCGGGTCCGAAAGGCCCTGAGCCCGGAGCGGATCGACATCGCCCCCGCCGACCTGGAACACCGGGCCATGCTGCCCGACGGCCGGGTGCGGTGGCAGAGCTGGCGCAACCGGCTGATCCGGGACGCGGCGGGCAACCCCAGCGAAATCCAGTCAGTGGGGCGGGACATCACCGACCGCAAGCAGGCCGAGGAGTCCCTGGCCAAATCCCGCATGGAGCTGGAGGCGGTCTTTCAGAACATCCCCGAGGGCCTCCTGATGGTGGACGGCGACATGACCGTGATCCGAAAAAACCGGACCCTGGCCGAGATCTGCCCCATGGATCGTCGGATCAGGCCGGGCCTGTCCCTGCGGGCCTCTCTGGAGCGACAGCCGGCCTGCGGGGCGGCCTGCGTCCGTGTGCTGGCGGACACGCTGGAAAATCGTCGGCCCGAGCGCGAGCGCCATTTCGAGTGCAACGCGGCCTCTCCCCCCCACCGGCTTACCCTCACCACCGCCCCCATGATTGACGGGGAGAACTCCTTCCCCAACGCCCTGCTGGTGATCCGGGACATCACCCGCCTGTCGGCCCTGGAGGAAAGGCTAAAGGCCCACTCCTCCTTAGGCGGCATGGTGGGCGCCAGCGAGAAGATGCGACGGGTGTACGGGCTGATCGGGCAACTGGCGGAGCTGGACAACACCGTGCTGATCACCGGCGAAAGCGGCACCGGCAAGGAGCTGGTCATGGAGGCCCTCCATCAGGGCGGCCCACGGGCCGCCGGCCCCCTGGTGCGGGTCAACTGCGCCGCCCTGCCCGAGCAACTGCTCCAGAGCGAGCTGTTCGGCCATGTGCGCGGCGCCTTCACCGGCGCCCTGCGAGACCGGATGGGCCGGTTCGAGGCCGCCCAGGGCGGCACCCTATTTCTTGACGAGATCGGCGACCTGCCCCCGCACATCCAGTTAAAACTGTTGCGCGTGCTGGAGCGAAAGGAGTTCGAGCGGGTGGGCCAGAACCTCACCATCCGCGCCGACGCGCGCATCATCGCCGCCACCCACCAGAACCTGGCCGCACGGGTGCGCCAGGGCCTGTTCCGGGAGGATTTTTTCTACCGGATCAACGTGATGAACATCCACCTGCCCCCCCTTCGCGAGCGCCTGTCGGACATCCCCCTGCTGGTGGACCATTTCCTGGGCCATTTCGGCCGCGCCATGAACAAGCGGTTTTCCGGCGTAACGGACGCGGTGATGGCCCGTCTGATGGGCCACCGGTGGCCGGGAAACGTGCGGGAACTCGAACATCTGCTGGAGTACGCATGCATCCTGTGCCCCGAAGGCGCCATCGATCTGGAATACCTGACAGCGGGATTCCGGGATGGCTCCCCCGGCGGCGGGAGCCCGGATTCCATGGGCCCCGGCGGCGCAAACGCCTCGGCCACCCAAGGCTGGGACGGTCGCGCCGCCGAGCCCCATGACGTGCGCGCCGTCGAATTCTCCGACGGACGCGCCGTCGAATTCTCCGACGGACGCGCCGACAGACTGACCAGCGGCCCGGCCCCGGGGGCCGTGGCCGGGGCCGCTGATGGCGACGGGAACGGCGAAGTCATCCGCCGGATACTGCTCCGGACGGACGGCAACCGCGCCAAGGCGGCCCGCATGCTGGGCATCAGCCGGAGTACCCTCTACCGCAGGATGCGGGAACTCAACATCCCCTGATGACCCAATGACACACAAGTGTCTCAGACACGTCTGCGTCATGAAACACTTTTTCACCCCCCATGGCCAGTCCGTCTCTGCCCCGCCCGCGGCGTTTCCAACATCAAGGCCGGAAACGCCGGCACTTCATTCAGCCCATCTGTTTTTAATTTAATTTCATATACTTAACAAAGGACAGCCGGGCCCGTTCCGCCGGCCGCTTTCCTTCGGGCGTGGCTGTTTTTCAGCTTCCCGGGCGCTTCCGGCACAGCCATTGCATGTTTCCGGCGCGACCATTGCAAAATGGTCCATTCAGTCTCGCCGGGGCCATTCCCGGCGCGGACGCAGCGCGGAACCTGATAGCAGAAATGATAGAAACAGCATTCAACAGAACGATTGTCTTCGCCAATCGCAAGGGCGGTTGCGGCAAGACCACCGTGGCGGTGAACGTGTCCCATGGCCTTTGCCTGCTGGGCCGGCGGGTGTTGCTGCTGGACCTGGACCCCCAGGCCCACGCCACCCTTTCTCTGGGCATCGCGCCGGTTGATGTGGACCGCCATGTGGGCCACATGCTGGAGGCGGATGCCGATCTTTCTGATATCATAATGGAAACCGGCATTCCGGGGCTGTCTGTCGCCCCGTCGGCCCGGGAGCTGATGGCCTTTGAGCTGTCCCGGGCCGCGCATCCGGGAGCCGAGACCCGTCTGGCCGAGCGCCTGAGCGGCCGCCTGACCGGCTATGACTACCTGATCATCGACCCGCCCCCAACGGTGGGCATCCTGACGGTGTCGGCCCTGGTGGCTGCCTCGTCGGTCTATATCCCCATGCCCATGCACTTTCTGGCCATGGAGGGGCTGGCCGAGATGACGCGCCTGATCTACACGGTGAACGCCAACTGGAACGCCGGCCTGCGGATGCGGGGGGTGATTCCGACCTTCTTCAACCCGAACACCCGGCTGGCCCGCCGGATTTCCGGGGAGATCCGGTCCCTCTTCGGGCCGGACCATCTGCTGCCCGGCATCCGGATGAACGTGAGCCTCGCCGAGGCGCCGGGCCACGGCAGGACGGTGCTGGACCACGCCCCCAAAAGCGCCGGCGCCGAGGACTTCGCCACCCTGGCCCGCCGCATCGACTCCGACACCGAGGACCGCGCCGCCCTGGCTCGCCGCATCGACGCCGACGCCGAGGACCGCGCCGCCCTGGGCCGCAGCATCGACGCCGGCACCATCGACGGGGAGGCGCCATGAGCCGCACGCCCGGAAACTCGCCGGTGGGAACGAGCCTGAAGGATCTGCTGCTGATGAAGCAGGCCCTGCCGCCGTCGGCGGAGCGGAGCGATTCGGAGACGGCGGCGCTGAAGGGGCGGATCGCGGCGCTGGAAAAGGAGAACCTGGCGCTTCGGGAACGGCCTTCCCAATGGTTCGCCATGGCGGTGTCCGCCCTCCGGGAGGAACGGTTCATCGATGCCCTGGGGCTGCTCCAGGCGGTGCTGCTCTGTGATCCGAATCACATCCGGGCCCGCATCAACATGGCGGTGGTCCTCGCGGAGCTGGGCCGGCCGGATCGCGCCGCCGAGACCCTGCGCCAGGTGCTGGAGCAAGAGCCTGACAACCCGACGGCGCTGCGGAACCTGGCCCTTCTCGCGGAGGGCTCATGATTGCGCCATCGACAGAAAATCCGATCATCGGCATCGATCTGGGCACCACCCACTCGCTGGTCTCTTTTATAAAGAACGGCTCCCCCCGCATCATCCCCAACGAGCGGGGGGAGCGGCTCACCCCGTCGGTGGTTTTCTTCCGGGAGGAGGACAACGGCGCGGTGGTGGGCGAGCTTGCCCGGAACCAGGCCGTACTCAACTCGGAGCGGACCATCTCGAAGGCGAAGCTGGCCATGGGCCGGGATCGGGTGTACCGCGTGGGGGAGCGGAAACATACCCCCGCGGAGATCTCCGGCCGCATCCTGGCCCACCTGAAGAGCTATGCCGAACGGTACCTGGGCCGGCCCGTGCGGGACGCCGTGATCACCGTGCCGGCCTATTTCGACGAGCGGCAGCGGGAGCAGACCCTGGTGGCCGCCGAATGGGCGGAGCTGAACGTGCTCAAGCTGCTCAACGAGCCGACAGCCGCCGCCCTGGCCTACGCCTTCGGCCAGTCGCTGCCCTCGCGGCTCCTGGTCATCGATTTCGGGGGCGGCACCCTGGACATCACCCTGATGGAGTACGCGGATCGGGTCTTTCATGTGAGGGGTGTGGGCGGCGACACCGCGGTGGGCGGCGGCGACTGCGACGCGGCCATCGTGGCCCGCGTCCTAAACGATTTCAAGGCCGCCCACGGGATCGATCTTTCCGGGGACCGGATCGCGCTCCAGCAGTTGATCATACAGGCCGAAAGGGCCAAGATCGATCTTTCCTCCGCGGAAAGCGCCCGAATCCTCATTCCCTATATCACTGCCACGGACAAGGGGCCGGTGCATCTGAACATGGGCCTTGACCGCAAGACTTTTCACCTGCTCATACGGCCGGTGCTGCGGCGGGTGGCAGAGTGCGTGGAGGCGGCCTTCGAGCAGGCCGGCCTGTCCCCCGACTGGGTGGAAACGGCGATCCTGGTGGGCGGGGCCACGCGGATGCCGGTGATCGAGGAGCTGGCACGGCGGTTTCTGCGGGATGGGAAAGTGCCGGAGGATTTTCCCGGCGAAACGGGCGATAAGGGGCCGGATGCGTCGGATGGCCCCGGGGCGGGCGCGACGGGCGGAGCGGATGGGGAAAGGGCGCCGGAGAGCGGCGGGGTGGATATTCTGCGGCGCAACATCAACCCGGACGAGGCGGTGGCGCGGGGGGCCGGCATCCTGGCCGGGATCTTCGAGGGGAGCGTCCGGGACATCAAGTTTCATGACATCACGCCCCACGACCTGGGGCTGGAGGACGACCAGGGGGAGTTCGTGACGGTGATGCGCCGGGGAACCCCCTATCCGGCAGAGGCGTTTCAACTGTTCACCAACACGGAGGACGGGCAGGCAGAGGCCCGCATCCATGTGCTGCAACGTGTGGGGGGCAATGGGGGGAAGCGGGTCTGCCTGGGATGGTTCCGACTGGCCATGGGGGCGCCCCGGAAGCGCGGGGAGGCTAATATCGACGTGCGCTTTTCCATCGACGCCAACGGGTTGCTCAATGTCTCGGCGGTGGATCTGGACACGGGGGCGGCAGGAGAGATTCATATCGAGAAGGTGATCTGATATTTCATTTTTAAACTCATCTTAAACTCATCGAAAGGGAAGGTTGACAAGATGGCAAAGCAACTGGCCAAACCCGGCACCATGAAAACGGGCATCGCCGCCAAGGTGGTCGATTCCGAAGAACTGACCAGAAAGCGCGAGGACGCCCGCAGGCAGGCCAAGGAGAAGGCCCGGGCCCGAACCATGGCCCGTCAGCAGGTGATCGCAGAAAAGCTGGCCTCGGCGGTGGAGGAGATGACATCCTCGCTGGAGCAGGCCTCCGGCGCGTCGGAGGAGCTGGGAAAAACCATGGAGGCGGTGGCCACGGCGGCCGAGCAGGCATCGGCGGCGGCCGAAGAGAGCCGCGCCGCCCTGGCCCAGATCACAAAGGCCGCCGAGGGGGCGGACGAGCGGGCCCGGTTTTCCCTTAAGAAGGGTCGGGATCTGAAGGGGGTCGTTCAGGCCACCGTCGGGGACATCGACGGCCTGGTGGAAGGGGTGAGGAACAGCGCCAAGGCCAACGCGGAATCCACCAAGCTGATCCGGGAGCTGGAGAAGAACTCCGAGCAGATCGGCGAGATCGTGGGCGCGGTGGTGCGCATCGCCGACCAGACCAACCTGCTGGCCCTGAACGCGGCCATCGAGGCGGCCCGGGCCGGCGAGCACGGCCGGGGATTCGCCGTGGTGGCCGACGAGGTGCGCAACCTTGCGGAAACATCGGAAGAGAGCGCAAGGGGCATCCGCAACGTGGTGGACGAGATCCAGGAGCAGGTGCAGGTGGTGGTGGACGATATCGAGGTCGGCAGCAGGGATGCCATGGATCAGGTGGAAAAGTCCAAGGCGATCACCGCCGACCTGGGCCGGATCGACCGGGACCTGAACGAGGTGGTGAGCGGGTTTGAGGCCATGTCCGGCCTGTCGACCGAGATGCTCTCCGGCGCCGAGGATTTCCTCAAGGGCTCCGAAGACATCGCCAGCAACGCCGAGCAGCAGAGCAGCGCCGCGGAGGAGGCCCGCAAGGGCGTGGAGCAGCAGAACAAGGCCTACAGCGAGATGCAGGTAGCCTCGGAAAACCTTGCCGAGCTGACCGAGACCCTGCGCGGCATGACCGACAGCACCAAGGCCGCCGAAGAGGTGGCCGCTGCCGCCGAGCAGCTTTCCGCCAACGCCGAGGAGGCCACCACGTCGGCCAACCAGATCCTGGTGGCCCTGCGCCAGATCTCCCGGGGCGCCCAGAACCAGAGCCAGGCCGCGGAAGCCAACCGGACCTTCGGCGAAAAGCTCGACGAGGCGGCGCGCAGCATGTCCCGCCTGGCCGATGACAGCGAAAAGCGCATGGCGGATCTCAAGAAGGTGCTCAACGCCAACAAGCTCAACGTGGACACGCTCATCGACGACATTACCAGATCTAGCGAGGGGTCCAACTCCTCGGTGCGCAACATCCGCAACCTGGAAGACCGGACCAACAACATCAACAAGATCGTCGATAAGATCGTCAACGTGGCCCTTCAAACCAACATGCTGGCGGTCAACGGCGCCATCGAGGCGGCCCGGGCCGGCGAGTTCGGACGGGGCTTTTCGGTGGTGGCGGGAGACATCCGCACCCTGGCCAACGACTCTTCCGAGAACGCCGAGAAGATCAAGGACATGGTGCGGGCCATGCAGATTCAGATCATCATGGTGGCAAACGACCTGGAGATGGCAGCCAAGATCTCCGCCGAGGAGGTGGGCAATGCCCGCAAATCCACGGGCAACCTGAAATCCATCGAGGTCTTCATTGAAGATGTGATCGACGGCGTGCGGGAGATCAACACCGGCGCCACCCAGTCCCTGGTGGCCCTGGATCAGGCCAACAAGGCGGTGGTGGAGATCGCCAACAGCGCCGAAGAGGCGGCCCGGGTCTCCGACGAGGCGGCCAAGGCGGCCGAGGAAGCCAGCAAGGGCATGCAGGTAATCGCCGAGGCCATCGAAGACATCGCCGGCCAGGCGGACGAAATGCAGAACATAGGAGGATAGGCAATGACCCAGCGAGCCAACAGCGACGCCGACCCCCACCACGGCCCGGCCGACATGGCCGACATGGCCGACGAGGGGCAGCTTGTGGTGTTCCGCCTCTTCGGCGAGGAGTTCGGCGTGCGGATCGATCGGGTCCGGGAGATCGTCCGTCCGCCGGAGATGACCCCCATCCCCCGGGCCCCTGATTATGTCGCCGGCCTGTGCAACCTGCGGGGCAACGTGCTGCCGGTCATCGACACGCGGGTCCGGTTCGGCATGGCGGCCGCCGAGGCCACGGACCACACCCGCCTGCTGGTGGTGGAGTCCGGCGGCGACTCCACCGGCCTGATCGTGGATTCCATGCGGGAGGTGATGCGCCTCCGGGACGCCCGGATCGAGCCGCCGCCGGCGGCCTGCCGGGCGGTGGACCGGGAGTTTCTCAGCGGCGTGGTGAAGGTGGACGCGGGCCGCCGGCTGATCATGGTGCTGAACCTCAACGAGGTGCTGGCGGTGGACGCCCCCGGAAACGGACAGAGCGCCGCCGGCGGGGCCGCCATGACCGGCGGCGGAGCCGCGGAGGCCGGCCCCGGAAACGATGCCGAGGGGGAGGACCGGGCCGGCGCCGCCGAGGAGCAGCTCGTCTCCTTCCGACTGGCCGGCGAGGTTTACGCCTTCGACATCCGCCATGTGAGCGAGATCATCAAGATCAGCGGCATCACCCGCGCCCCCAACGCGCCGGCCGGCGTGCGGGGCCTGTTCACCATCCGGGATCAACTGCTGCCCATCATCGACCTGCGGGAGATCCTGGGCCTGCCCACCCTGGCATCCGAGCGGTCCGCGGTGGTGGCCGCGGCGGCAAGAGAACACCAGGAATGGTTCGACAGCCTGGACCATGCCCTGGCCGCGAACCGCCCCTTCTCCGGAGCCACCGTGGCCAAGGAGACCCCCTTCGGAAAATGGCTGGAGGCCTACAACTCCTCGAGCATCGCCGTGGAGGGCCTGATCAAGCGGCTCAAGCGTGCCCGGGCCGACCTGTTCACCGCCGCGGGCCGTCTCCTGCGGAACCAGCGGCGGGACGGGGACGAGACCCCGTCCCGGGAGCAGTTCCGGGAACAGGGCGGCGCCCTGCTGGCGGTGGTCCTTGACCTTCTGGCCGGGCTGGAATCCACCATGGCCGAAAACCTGCTGATGGATCAGCGGGCCCTGGTGGTGCGCGGCAACGGCATGAGCGTGGGCTACCTGGTGGACTGGGTGGACGAGGTGCTGCGCATCCCCCGGTCGGTGATCGACGAGGCCCCGGGACTGGCCGCCTCCGAGCGGGGCGAGCTGAGGGCCGTGGCCAAGCTGAACAACGGGGAGAAACTGATCATGATCATGGACGAATCGGCCCTTATTTCCGGAGAAACCGGCCGGGCCATATCCGAAATCAAGGCCCGGGCCGGCGGGGAAGCGACCGGCGGCGACGCGGCCGAGGCATCGGTCCAGGGCCGGGCGGCCCAGGAGGTGATCGACGAGGTTCAGCTCGTCACCTTCACCATCGACCGGGAGGAGTACGCCATCCCCATCATGCAGGTGCGGGAGATCAACCGGGCCTCGGCCATCACGGCGGTGCCCCGGGCCCCCTTTTTCGTGGACGGCATGACCAACCTTCGGGGCAACGTGCTGCCGGTACTCAACATCCGCAAGCTGTTCGGCCTCGCCGACCGGGAGAGCGACGACCGCACCCGGATCATCATTGTGGACATGGACGGCGGCAGGACCGGCCTGCGGGTGGACCAGGTGAACGAGGTGCTGCGCCTGTCCCGCCGGCAGATCGAAAAGACCCCGTCCGTGGTGGTATCCGGGGGCGCCAACCATTTCATGGAGGGGGTCTGCAAGATCGACGGCGGCCGGCGCATCGTGGTGCTGCTGGACGTGGGAAAGGTCCTGGACGCGGACCAGTTGCGCCAGATGGCGGAACTGGCCGATGCGGCCCCCCCTGAAGCCACAATGGCCGCTGCCCGGAAAAGGCCGGCGGCTAAGGCCGGGGCGGGCGGCGAGGCCGGAAAAAAGGCCGGGACGGGCAGCGGAACGGGCAGCGGGGCGAGCAGCGGAACGGGCAGCGGGGCGAGCAGCAGGACGGGCAGCGGGGCGAGCAGCGAGGCCGGGGAAAAAGCCGGGGCGGAACGCGCCGCCGGAACCGAAGTGTCCGCCCCGGCTCCGTCGGCCGCTCCCGACGGCCCGGCCGTGGGGAAAAAACGCGGAAAAAAACGCCTGGAGATCGCAGAATAGCTGATGAAAAAGATCCGCGTACTCATCTGCGACGACTCGGCGCTCATGCGGCGCACTCTCAAAAAGATCGTGGAGTCGGACCCCGCCATGGAAGTGGCGGGCACCGCCCGGGACGGCGAGGACGCCGTGATCAAGGCAAGAGAGCTGCGGCCGGATGTGGTGACCATGGACGTGAACATGCCCGGCATGGACGGCATCACCGCCCTTCAGATCATCACCGACGAGCGGATCGCGCCGGTGATCATGGTCTCGGCCCTCACCCAGGAGGGGGCGGAGCCCACCTTCGAGGCCATGGCCCTGGGCGCCTTCGACTATGTGCCCAAGCCGGGCGGCACCATCACCGTGAACATGGGGGCCGCGGCCCTTGAGATCCGCCGGAAGGTCAAGGCGGCGGCCGGACCCCGGGTGATGGAAAATCTCACGCGCCGGACCCGCGAGGAGGGGCGAGCGGCGCGACAGGCGGAACCCTCCGCGGAGGACCCCGGCGCCCGCCCGGCGCGGCGGCTCCCCCCGAAACCCGTCCGCGGCTCCACGGGAACGCCGGCTTCGAAAGCATCGGCCTCGGCAACCCCGTCTTGCGGGGCGCCGGCCCGGCGCTCCGCCCTGATCCGGGGTCCGGGGTTCAAAGGGGTGGCCATCGGCGTGTCCACGGGGGGGCCCAAGACCCTGTTCGAGGTGCTTCCCTTCCTGCCGGCGGATCTGAACGCGGCGGTCTTTCTGGTGCAGCACATGCCCCCGGCCTTCATCACCTCCTACGCCAGGCGCATCGACGCCCACTGCCCCATGCGCTGCATTGAGGCGGGCATCGGCATGATCGTGGCGCCGGGCACCATCTATCTGGCCGGGGGCGGCCTGCACATGATCGTATATCAAAGGTCCGACGGCCGGATGATCATCCGCACCCCCCGGCGGCCGCCCCTGCCGTTCACCCCCTCCATCGATGTGATGATGGCCTCGGTGGCCGAGGTATTCGGCCAGGACGCCGTGGGAGTGCTGATGACGGGAATGGGCGACGACGGGGCGAACAGCATGGTGACCATCGTCCGGTCCGGCGGGATTACCATCGCCGAAAGCCAGGAGAGCGCCATCGTCTTCGGGATGCCGGCGGAGGCCATCGCCCGGGGCGGGGCCCATCTCGTGCTGCCGAGCTGGGACATCGCCGAAGCCATTGTGCGGGCGGTGAATGAAGAAGAACCGAAAGTCAATTGAGGGAAAAGGGAATATGGAGGAGCTGAAAAGGGATCTTCATAGCAACGACGAGGTGGTCCGCATTTACGCGGCCCAGGATCTGGCTGAAACGGGGGCCCCCGCGGCGGCCGAGGCGCTGGCGGCGCGGCTGGAGGCAGAGCCATCCCAGGCGGTCCGGGACGCCATGGTGTCTGCCCTGGGTCAACTGCCCCTGGATGGGGTGGCCGAGGCGCTGTTCGATCTGTTCCGGTCGCCCGACCCCTACCTGCGGAACGCGGCCATCCGGATATTCGCCGGACAGGGCGCCCCGGCGGTGGGCTTTCTGACCCCCCGGCTCGATCCGGCCGCCACCCCGGACGCCGAGGCGCGCAAGCTGATTCTGGACGCCCTGTTCCTCTCCGGCGCCGCGGCGGCCCTTCCGGGAATCCGCGCCGGCCTTGAGGACCCGTCCGTCAACGCCCGGATCACCGCCGTGGAATATCTCGGGGCCATGGGGGATCACGATTCCCTGGACGTCCTGTTCGGCATGATCGCGGCGGCCGGGGACGAGCCGATGTTGCGCCTGGCGGTGTTCGAGACGATCCGGCAGGTGGCCCGCCGCAAGGAGGACCTGCGGCGGGGGCTTGAGCTCCTGGCGCCCGACCTTGATTTCAAGGATGGGCTGGACCCCCTCTACGCGCCCCAGGCCCTGGGCCTGGCGGGGCGGCTGGCGGATGGCGGCATCCTGGCGCGCCTCGTGACCGCCCTGCCCGATCCGCACTCCCTGGCCGGGGAGATCGGCGCGGCCCTTGCCGCGGCGGTGGACGAGGCGCCGGAGCTGATGGACTCCCCCGACATCCGGGACCTGATGGACCGGTACCCGGGGTCGGACCGCTGACGGCGGCGCGATGGGAGCCAGCATCCACATAACGCCGGAGATGCGCCGGCAGTTCCACTCCGAGACGGCGGACCATCTGAAGCATCTGGAGCGGCTGCTGATCCGGATCGAGCAGGACCCGGAGCGGGAGGACCTGGTTCACACCGCCTTCCGGTATGTTCATAGCATCAAGGGCAACAGCGATTACCTGGGGGTAGCGGATCTCAACGGGCTGGCCCACCTGATCGAGGATCTGATGGACGATCTGCGGACGGGCCGGATGGCGGTGACGCCGGCGGTGATCGACATCCTGCTGCGGAGCCTGGACCTGCTCAGGGAGATGAACCGGCGGATCGTCATGGATGAATACGAGGCCACGGACATTGAACCCATCCGGTCGGCCGTGGCCCGGCTTCGGGAGGATGGGGACGGCGCCGGCGGCGACGCGAACCCGCCGGAAAAAGCAGACCTGTCGGAAAAAGCGGACCCGCCGGAAAAAGCAGACCTGTCGGAAAAAGCAGACCCGCCGGAAA
>JAABTE010000273.1 GCA_011390035.1 Desulfobacteraceae bacterium
TGACAAAGCTGCTTTTCTGCTCCCGCAGGGCGGCGTGCTCGGCGATGTCCATGCCGGCGATGAGCCCCTCCTCCAGCCGGGAGCCGGGCAGAAAATGGACGCCCGCCGCCTGGAACCGGTGGTGGTCGAAGCGGACCGCCGGGCCGCCGTTGAGGCAAACCTGGCCGGCGATGGGCCGCTTGAGCCCGGCGGCCACCCGCAAAAACACCCCCTGGCCGCTGCCCTCCAGCCCGGCCAGCCCCACCACCTCCCGCTCCCGGAAGACAGCGTCGCAGTCTCGCAGGCCGGCCCTGCCTCCCGCGGCCCGCACGCCGGAAATGGACAGAACCGGCTTTCCGGGCGCACGGGGCCGCCGGGGCGGCGGCGCCGGCGGGGCGCCGAACATCATGGCCATCAGGGCCGGCGAATCGAAGGGCGCGGCCATGCGGCCCGTCACCCGGCCATGGCGCAGCGCGGTGGCCTCGTCGCACAGGGCCTCAACGTCCTCCAGCTTGTGGGAGACGAGGATGACGCTCCTGCCGGAGGCGGCCAGTTGCTTCAGGGCGCCAAAGAGCAGGGTTTTCTGGGTTTCGGAGATGCCGGTGGTGGGTTCGTCGAGGATCAGCGCCCGGATGCCCATGTCGATGAGCCGAAGGATCTCCAGTTGCTGGCGCTCGCCGATGGTCAGGCCACTGGGCCGGGCGTCGGGCCGCAGATCGAAGGAGAACCGGTCCGCCAGCTTCCGGAGGCGCGCCCGCATGGCCCCGGCGTCCGCGGCCGGCCGGCCCAGGCGGAAGTTGTCAAGCGCCGTGAGCCGGGGAAAATCCAGGGGGTCCTGGTACAGCATCCCGATGCCCAGGGCCGCGGCGCCGGCCGGCGTGTCGTAATCCGCCGGCCGGCCATCCACGCGAATCCGGCCGGCGTCGCGCCGGACGAACCCGGCCAGAATCTTCATAAGGGTGGACTTGCCCGCGCCGTTTTCCCCGAGAATCCCGTGGATGGTGCCGCTTTTAACGGTCAGGCTCACCCCGTCATTGGCCCGCGCCGGGCCGTAACGCTTATGAATGTCGCTGAGTACGATCTCCATCCGAAGCTATTTGGCGCTGCTCTGGCCTTCCATGCCCGCCAGCAGTTGCTGAAGATACCAGATCTGACTGTCCGAGGCCACCTCGCCATCCTTTAAAAAGACGGAGCCGTCCTGGTAGTTCAGCGGCCCCTTGAACAATTTCAAGGCGCCGGAGCCGAGCAGGCCGATGAAGGCGTCCAGCTTTTCCCTGCTGTCCGCCGCCATGGCCGCGCCTGGGGCGTAGCCTATAATGCTGGTGTCCGGATTGTTGATGTCCTTCCAGTCCGGCGGCAGCCAGAGCCAGACGGAATTCCAGTCGCCGGCCATGGCCTTTTCGATGAACATCTTATAGCCCGGCCCCCAGTTGAAAAAGGGCACGCCCAGGCACACCTCATCAGCACCCTGGCAGGCGCCCTCGTAATCGTAGGGCACGGCCCAGACCTCGCGGCCCTCCCGGCGCTTCTGGCCTGCCACCACCAGGTTTTCGGTGGTGTCGATGCCGGAAACGACCACGTCGTATCCGTTGTTGAAGAAATTCTGGGCCACCTGCGTGGGATCTGCGGTGACGCCGGGAATGTTGAACCAGAAGCCGATCCAGGTCACCTGGAACTTCAGATCCGCCGGGTTCCGGCCCCGCACCGTCTCCCAGGCGTATCTGGCCCCCAGGTAGGCCGCCGCGGCCAGCCGCCGGGTCTCCTCGTTGACCAGCGGGCCCAGATAGCCGATCCTGCCGGTTTTGGTGGCCATGGCCGCGGAGAAGCCGGCCATCATCTTGCCGTAGATCATCTTGCCGAACAGGTTGACCATGTTGGCCGGGGCCTTTCCGGTGAGCACGTCGTCTCCGGAGCAGTGGATGAACCTGATCTCAGGATGCATGAGTGCGGCCTCTCGGATGCCGTCCTTCATGTCGTCGGAGTTGGCGATGATGAGCCTTGCGCCCTTTTCCACCATGTCGTCCACCAGTTGGGGGATGGTGATGCCGGGCCGGTCCGCCGGGTTGACCTTGTCAATGTAAATCATCCGGGCGCCGGGAACCTTCTCCTCAACATAGCGGCCACCCTCGTAATGGGCCTGGCTGTAGCCGTGATCGTTATATGGGCCCACAAGCAGCAGCCCGAAAACGAATTCCGCATCCGCGGCATCCGCCGTGCCCGCGCCCACCATCGGCACCGGCCCGAAAAGCGCCAGAGTCACCGCCAGGGACAGCCCCAGAACCGCCACCATCCTGCCATATCGCTTGAACATGCCATATCCTCCCTTAATCATTAAGTCATTGCATTTTCCGCTCAAATTTTCGGCGGCCCGCCTGGCGGCCGGCCCCCGCTTGTGATGCTTCTATATAATGCAACGGACATTCGGGTCAAGAGCGATTTTCTATTGACATCCTCCGATGTTTTCCTTCAAACTGAGTGAATTTAAGTTCAGCGGCAAGGGACGATAAACAGACAGGAGAGAGAAAAAATGCCCACGGACATTGGAACACTCAGATCCCTGGATCTTTTCTCGGAGTTCACGGAAGAGGAACTCAAGGCGCTCAGCCCGCTTATTCACCGGGTGCGCGTCACCGAGGGCGAGATCCTGACCCAGCGGGGAGAACCCGCCACCAATTTTTACATCGTGCTGTCCGGCAACTTCATGATCGCCTTCAACAACGAGCGGGCCTTCACCCTGCACAGACGCGGAGACATCATCGGCTGGTCCACCATCGTCACCCCTTTCCGGTACACCGGAAACGCCGTCGCCCTGACCCAGGGGGACGCGCTGGTGCTGAGGGGGGACGAATTCCTGCGCCTGATCCAGGCAGATTCCGTCATCGGCGATAAGATCATGAACAAGATCAACCCCATAATCGCCGAGCGCGTGCCCTATTTTTCCCGGGACAAGGCGCCGGCGAGATCTTCATCAGGGAGGTAGGCATTGACTGGATTTGAAGCAATATCCGCCCACAACGGATGGGCCATCGCCGCCATCGGCATCAGCATCGTGTTCACGGGGCTCACCCTGCTTTCCATCATCATCTCCCAGCTCCACAAGGTACTCGAATATATAGAGGCTCGGGGGAAATCGCATGGGGGCCGCGCCTCTAAAGACGATTCCGAGATCATCATCGTCATTCCCAAGGAGGTCCGCCAGGCGGCCCGGCAGTACAGGATGATCGTCGATCGGATCGGCGAGCCCTTCGCCCTGCCCCGGCTTCTGGAGCTGGCCAGTCGGCACGGGCTGGAAAAACCCCACTCGACCATCAACAGCCTGATCAAAAAACAGGTGATCCTGCCGGACGGCGAGGGGTATTTCACCTGGAACGAAAAGGCCTCCTGAAGGCCGGCGCGGCCGCATCGTCAACCTTTCCTATCCTATTATTATCGATATAAGGAGCTAGGACCGACCCATGGAAAATATGTTTCTGGAGTTCATCTCCAACACGGGGTTCGCCATGGCGGACTACCGTCACCTGATCATGATCGTGGTGGGGATCGTTTTCATCTACCTGGGCATCGCCAAGCACTACGAGCCGCTGCTGCTGGTGCCCATCGGCTTCGGCATTCTGGTGGGCAACGTCCCCGTGTTCAAGGGGCTGGGGCTGGGCATCTACGAGAGCAACAGCGTGCTGCACTACCTGTATT
>JAABTE010000274.1 GCA_011390035.1 Desulfobacteraceae bacterium
GGATTT
Organism: Desulfobacteraceae bacterium; assembly: GCA_011390035.1. GTDB lineage: Bacteria > Desulfobacterota > Desulfobacteria > Desulfobacterales > JAABSP01 > JAABTE01. The sequence goes on from JAABTE010000274.1 coordinate 7, forward strand.
GCCGGAAAATCGATAAGTTGAGTATCCTCGATGCCTTGGTAATTTTTTATATGAAAGCCTTTAATATATACGCTTTTAATTTTTTGTTGTTTTCTATATTCATCAATCTTACATAATGATTCATCAAATAGTCTTCTGAAACAACTGATAAGGGTATCTTTTGTTTATACTCATCTTCTAAGTAATTTCGTTCTTGTTTTAAAAATTGAAATAAAACATCAATGGCTTCAGGGAGACCTGTCCGATAATGCTTATCAATAGGCGAAAGGTTAATTGTTCTTCCATAATATTGAATTCCATTTTGTCTGTGCCGGCGATTTACAATATTGGAAAAACTTTGTATGAGATTTTCCCAGAACCGTTCTACAACTCCATTTTGAGGTTGCCTTAAAACATAAATACCTATATTCCATCCCCCATTTGTGTTGACACCAAATTGTACATTATTTTGGTAATATCTTTGTTCATTACTCTTTGTGAAAAAAATGTTCGCCCATCCGGTTTTGGGGTTATCATAAAACCAACGCCCTTGTTTTAATTCTTCAATATCATCTGTGGGGCGAAATATAAAATTTGGTTTCTCAATATGTTTCGAAAAATCTCTATATTTAAGCAAAAAATGCAAAATTTCTTCATGGAGATTTGACAACTCTATGTTTAATTTAATATTTTCCGTAGCCAGCGCTCCCCGGCCTTTTTCTTTCTTGTTGGAACAGGCTTAGGTCCGGTGGTAGACTAATCTTAAAGATTGAGCGGTCCCCCGTAGGGGGATACCGCTCAATCTTCAGGTGTGCGGCCAAGTCCGCGCATCCCGGTTATTCATGTGGGATTGAACCACGAAAAACGCCCTTGGCTCGAATCCCCGTCACCGCCGCGACACCCGCATGGCCGTCACCGCGCCGCAGATGCCCGGCAACCCATCGGCCACCGCCTTTTCCACACTGGCGGGGGACGGATCGGCCGCTTTGATTGCCGCTTCCACCCGCCGCGCCGCGTCCTCCACGGCCCAGGGCGGCATGGGGCCGGCCGCGGACCAGCCCCACAGATAATGGGTCCGGCCGTCTGCCGCCACACGGGCCACCGCAAGCGCGTCGCCGGACCGCTTGCCCTCCGTCACCGTCTCGCCGGCCAGCTTGTGCTTGAGTACCCAGCCGGACAGGCCCTGGGCGGTTTCGATCCGATATCGCCGGCCGCTCTTTTCCACCACGGTCACCGCCTGACCCTTTCCAAGGACGCCCGCCACCGGGGCGAAGGGATCGGCGCCGGAGCGCACCTCCACCCCGTCCTCCTTTGCGGCCAGCACCTCCTCGGCGGCCACGCGGGCGGCGAAGAAGGTGCGGTTTTCAAGGCCCATCACATCTTCCGTGTCCGGAAAGAGGCGTCGGGTAGCCACCGTTCCGTCCGGCCCCGCATGGGTGTCGAACAGATAGACGTAGCTCTCCTTGTCGCTGGCGAAGGCCACCTGGAGGGCCTCGCCGCCGGTGGTCACCTCCCGGGATTCCGGCGCGTCCGCCGGGACGGCCGTCCCCTCGCCCACCCGCCACCGGCCAGATACCCGATAGGCGCTCATGGCCTTGCCGGCCAGGGCTTGGACACCCGGATTATCCGGATAAAAGCGCGTCATCTTCCAGAGGATATACACCTCGCGGTTGGCGGCGTTGGCCTGCTGGAAGGCGGCGGCCAGTTGCAGGGCCGCCTCGATGCGGTCCGGCGGCAGGGAGTTGAAGTTGGCAAAGGCGATCCAGTCCTGCTGCAGCGGGGTCAGGTGGCTGCGCACCGCGTTGATCCGGGTGCGGGCGTTGGCGCTGAAAAACTCCGCCACAAAGGCCTGATAGCCCGCGCCGTCGGCCGGCGCCTCACCGGCATCGGCCGCCGCGCCGCCCCCGAAGCTCAGGGTGGCGGTGGTTTCGCCCTCGATCTTCTCCATGTCACCGGTGGGGGTCAGAATGAGCGCGAATGCGCCGGCGACCGCCCTGACCTGGCTGCCGCCGGCCAAAGTGGCGCCCGGGCGAAGGGCCTCCCAGGCGGCGTCGGGGCCGGGCCGGGCAGTCACATCCCCCTCCACGCTCAATACAGTGCCGCTCTCGGCGGCCCCCGTGGCCGGGCCCGCCGCCAGCGACGCCAGGCCCATCGCCATGATCAGTAAAAGACCGATTTTCTTAAAGATTGAAGTTTTCATTGTTTCCTCCTCCATCGATCCGAATATGACCGATGCCGCCGCCGCGTCATTTCCACCCCGTTGCGCGGTGGCCGCCTACATCCAGTTGCCGATAAACAGAAACGGGCCCCAGAAGGCCGGATGGCCGAACTCCGGGTCCCCGATCATCCGCGCCTGGGCATCCCTCAGGGCCGCCGCCTTTGACAGGTCCCGCCGCTGAAGCCCCGTGTAAAAATCGGTCATCAGCCGGGATGTCGCCCTGTCATCGGCGTACCAGAGGCTGGCCACCGCGCTGATCACCCCGGCCTTCACCGCGATGCCCGCGAGCCCGAATGCCGCCCTCTCATCCCCCAGGGCCGTCTGACAGGCGCTCAGGGTAAGCAGGTCCACCGTGTCGCCCCGGCGCCGGGTCCGCTGAATCAGGTCCTCCAGCATGTCCATGGTCAGCCGGCTGTCATGGGTTAAAAGATAGGTATCCGCCGGCGATCCGCCGAACACCCCGTGGGTGGCCATATGCACAATGTTGTAATTTTGCTCGGCAAAGGCGGCGTAAAGATTCTCCACGGTGTAGTTCTCGTTGAGCAGCACCTTTCCGCCGGTGATGGACTGGATGGACGCAATCTCCTGGCGCACGCTGGGAAGGGAGGCAAAGCCCTGGCGGGCCTCGGAAAGCCCCTCCAGGATCACCTTGTCGGCCTTTTCCGTCTCCTCGCCTCGGGCCGTGAGGGTGACGGCCGGAACGGTGACCACCGTGTATTTTTCGATCAGGAACCGCTCGCCGTCCCGGAGGGTGGAAAACGGGATCAGCCGCAGGGCGCCCTCGGGGGCCACCACCAGGGTATGAATGCCCCGCGCGTCCAGCTCGGGCGCAAGGGGAAGGATGAGCCAATCGTAAAGTTGCCGGGCGGCGTCTATGTAATCATCTCCCCGGCTGTTTTGCAGCCGGCCCCGGAAGGCCCGCGCCGTCCGGCCCAGGGCGTCCGCGCCCACGGGCGCGTCGAACCGGCGGATGCCGTCGCTGAATGTGGCCAGCACCGTCACCCGGTCGGCAAAGGGGATGGGGTAGAGGATCGCCGCGCCGGCCTCCAGCGTCTCCGGATCGAGGGTCCGGGTTTGACGGTCCGCCACGCACTCATCCTGAAAGTAATCCTGAAGCTCCACGGTCTTGAGCAGCTCCATGGTGTCCCGTGCCTCGGTGAGCAGGGCCTGGCCCCGTTCCGAATCGGCCGCCGCGTCCGACAGATCCACCAGCAACCGGGCCAATTCCAGGTACACCGGCTTGATCTTCTCGTCAAACAGCGACGCCCGCCCCCGGTGGCCGTCGGACAGGTTGGGCCGGATGGGGTTCAGGGCGACAATGGCCCGTCGATAGGCGTCCGCCGCCTCCTCCGGCTCTCCCAGGGCGGCATGCAGCCGCCCTATCCGCCATTGCCACTGATAGATCAGCTCCGGCGAGCGGCCGGTTTTCTGGGCGTGAAACAGGGCCTCACGGGTGAGGGC
>JAABTE010000275.1 GCA_011390035.1 Desulfobacteraceae bacterium
CCACGGCGGGCATACCGCGAGCGCAAGCGAAATCCCCCCATGCACGCGGCTTAAGAATACTATTTCCGGCGCCAGGTGTCAAACGGTTCCGCGGCAGGCTCAAAGCGCCGTCAATTTCTTCATAGCCACATATCCAACAATGGTTCTCAAAAAAGGTGCTTGCCTCAAGTGTTCCCATGCCCAAATAACTCGCCATTGTAATTCAATTTCTCTTTCGCCGGAACGCTCCCCACGCCACAATCTGACACCCGGCCGCGAAAGCCAGCAGCCGGCCAATGCGATCAAGAACATCGAAAAGATCCGCCTGTCGCGCGAAGATGTCGGTCAGGGCGGTCAGCCCCCAGGCGAGGGGGGAAAAATGGCTCAGGACCCGCATGGAATCCGGCATCACGTACACCGGTACCATGATCCCGCCGATTGCGGCGGCGATCACCACCGACACCGCGCCGAACATGGACGCCTGCTCATATGTGGTGGAGATGGTTCCCAGCAGCATGCCGTATCCGGCCGCCGCCAGGCCGGCGCTGATAACCACCGCCACCATGGCAAGCGGAGAGCCGCTCAACTCCAGAACCGGGGCGCCGAGAAGGGGAAGGACGTATCGGCCCATGAGCAGGATAATGCCGAACTGGGCCAGACAGACCAGCACATAGGCCATCAGGCGGCCGGCCAGCAGCGCGACATAGGGCACCGGCATTACCAGCAGCCGCGCAAGGGTGCCATCCTGCTTTTCCCGGATGAGGGCGCCGCCTAGCGGCACCACGATGAAGAACATGCCGAACAGCGCCCATGCCGGAACATTGTGCTGCACCGAGGTGGGCAGCCGCAGGTGGCCGGCGGACAGGCCCCGGCGTTCATCCACCGTTATCAGGCGGGGTGCGCCCCATTCGGCCGCCATGGAAAAATCGGGGGGCGGAGCGGCCGGCGGCGCCATGGCGCGAAGCAGCCCGCTCACCTGCTCGGATACCATTGCGGACAGGATTCGGGCCTTGATCTCCATTTCCGCCGCCATCAGCATGGCGTTTACCGCGCTGACCACGGCGGTTCGGAAGGCGCCCTGCACCAACGGGTCGAAATACACGGCGATTTCCGGCGGTTCGGGGGGCGCTGTCTGCTCCATTGGCTTGGATGATTCGGTGGCCTGCTCCTCTGGCTCCATTGGCTTGGATGATTGGGTGGCTTGCTCCTCAGCCGCCCGCAATGGCGTTTCATTTTCCGGATCAACGACCGTCAACGGGCTGACAATCGTCGAGGCAATGGCGCCCGGTTTTTCCGGGGCGGCGGGCAGCGCCTGTCGGATCAGAAATTCGGCCCGTTTGCGCATCCCTTCCGTCGCGCCGGCCGGCACGCGGATCACAAAGGGAATATCGCCGCCTGCCAGCAACGGGTCGATGTCCGCGGCTGTAACGGCGCGGCTGTCGATTTTCTGGATCAGCTCCAGGGAATCGGCCGCTTCCAGCCGCACCCGCAGGGCCTTGCCCAGGGTATCGCCGTCCTCGTCGATGAAGGCGGCCCGGATGCCGGCTTCGCCGGTGGTTTGAAGCACGTTTTCCTGCACAAGAGAGACCACCACCACCAGCACAGACGGCATCAGAAAGAGTACCAGCAGGCCCGCCCGGTCCCTGGCCAGCAGGCGCAATTCGTTTAGCATGGTGGCTAAAAGGCGGATCATGTCAACGATTCAGTGATCGGTTCATGAGAGCAACGCCATGACAGGTTGCATTCGTTTTGGGCCGATGCTTTCATATCCGTTGTCATCGTCTTAGTCCCTGATGCCCCGGCCGGTCAGTTCCAGAAACAGCTCGTCCAGGTTGCGGCAGCCGGGGCGGCTGGCCATCAGTTCCCGGGGCGGCCCGCCGGCGATGATTTGCCCGCCGTTGATCACAGCCACCCGGCCGCAGAGCGCCTCGGCTTCTTCCATGTAATGGGTGGTGTAGATCATGGCGGTGCCGGCCCGGGCCAGGGCGGCCAGGTTTTCCAGGATCAGGTTTCGGGACTGGGCGTCGATGCCCACGGTGGGCTCGTCCAGAAAGAGCAGGCGCGGGGAATGCAGCAGGCCCGCGGCCAGGTTGGCCCGGCGCTTCATTCCGCCGGAGTATGTGGCCACCGCGTCGTCGGCCCGGTCCGAAAGGCCGGCGATGGAAAGACATTCGGCCACCCGCCGGGCCAGGGTTTTTCCGGAGAGCCCGTACAGCCGCCCGAAGTAGCGCAGGTTCTCCCGGGCCGACAGCCGGCCGTAAAGGGCGATGTGCTGGGGCACCAGGCCGAACAGCCGGCGCGCCCGGCCGGGATGGCGCAGGGCGTCCACCCCGCCGATGAAGACCTTTCCGCCGTCCGGCCGCAGCAGGGTACTCATGATGGAGATGGCCGTGGTCTTGCCCGCTCCATTGGGTCCCAGCAGCCCCATGATCTCGCCCTCCCGGACCCGCAGGTCGAACCCGGAGAGGGCGGGGGCGGCCGCGCCGGCGTAGCGCTTGCTGAGATTCTCCGCCCGCAGCGCCTCATTTTTCCGTTGCGTCTCCTCGATCATGAGCGCCAGTCTATTCCGGCGGGAACGGTTCGTCAAACCCAAAATCCGATTTTTAAAAATTTAGCCTTGTGGTCCGCATCCGCGCATTTGCCCTTGCGCCGCCGCCTAAAAACCGTATAATAACCGGCTTGTTTTCATAAACCGGGAAACGGCAGCGAAAAGACCGGAAAAACAGGACGACAGGACAATGAAAATATTGCTGGTCAATCCGCCCAGATGCGGCAGAAGCATACCCGAAGAGCGCTACGGCGTCGCGGCCTTCAAGCTGATCCTGCGGGGCGAGCCCATGGCCCTTGAGGCGCTGGCGGGCAATCTGTGGGATCATGAGGTCCGGATTTTGGATCTGAAGGTGACGCCGGACGGCCTTGATGCCGCCCTTTCCGACATGGACCCGGACGTGGTGGGCATAACGGCCGTAACCTGCGAGGCCAACGCCGCCCGAAGGATTGCCGGGCAAATCCGGGCGCGGACGAAGGCCGCGGTGGCGGTGGGCGGCCAGCACGCCACCTGTGATCCGGATTTTTTCAATGTTCCGGAAATCGATTATGTGGCTCTGGGGCTTGGAAAGGCCAGCTTCCGGGAGCTGATAACGGCTCTGGAGCGGAAAGAGGAGACGGACGCCATCCCCGGCGTGGCCCGAACCCGGCCCGGCCGGGAGATGACCTTCACGCCCCGTCAATACGGCCCCGCCGACCTGGTGGACGACCGCCCCCCCCGATACGACCTTGTGGCGGAGAATCGGGACCACTACGTCATGAGCGGCGTGGGCGGCCGCACGGGTTTCGTGGTGTCGGCCCTTGGCTGCACCCACAAGTGCCTGTTCTGCGCCATTCCGCCCATGACGGGCGGCCGGTATCTGACCCACAGCGTGGAATCCGTCCTGCGGGACATCGACCTGCTGCCGGACGTGCCCACCATCCGCCTGGTGGACGCCAACACTTACGGGGACACCGACTACGCCCGCCGGCTGGGCCGGGCACTGATAGATGCCGGATTCAGCCGGAAGATCGTGGCCGACGTGCGGGCGGACACCGTGGTGCGGGACCCGGAACTGTTCCGCCTGTGGAAGGACGCGGGGCTGGCGGTGGCCGTCATCGGGTTCGAGGCTGTCTCCGACGCCCATCTGCGG
>JAABTE010000276.1 GCA_011390035.1 Desulfobacteraceae bacterium
CGACGTAATAAAATCGTGCCGCCAGGCGGGCATCCGGGTGGTGATGGTGACCGGAGACCAGGCCCTGACGGCCCGGAACATCGGCGAACGGCTGGGGCTTTTAGACGATGGCCAGGGAGCAGATTACGGGGGCGAGGCCGAGGCGGTGGTCCACGGCAGCGATCTGAAAGACCCGGAAGCCCTGTCCGATGAGAGGCGGCGCCAGTTGATCCGCACCCCCATCTTCGCCCGTGTCAGCCCCCGCCAGAAACTGGACCTGATCACCATGCACCAGCGAAACGGGGCCATCGTGGCCATGACCGGCGACGGCGTCAATGACGCGCCGGCCCTGAAAAAGGCGGATATCGGGGTGGCCATGGGGCAGAGGGGAACCCAGGTGGCCAGGGAGGCCGCGGACATCATCCTTAAGGACGACTCCTTCCGGACCATCCTGGTGGCGGTGGAACAGGGGCGGGCCATCTTCGAAAACATCCGGCGCTTCATCCTGTTCATGCTGTCGGGAAACGTGGGGCAGATGATGATCGTGGCCGCGGCCATCCTGGCCGGCGCGCCTTTACCCCTGCTGCCGCTTCAGATCCTGTACCTGAACATGATCGGCGATGTCTTTCCCGCCCTGGCCCTGAGCGTGTGCGAGGGGGATCCGAACAACATGCGCCGGCCGCCCCGGTCGGCCGCGGAATCGATTCTGACCCGGGGTCACTGGATCGCCATCGCCGGCTATGGCACGGTGTTCACAGTGGCCGTTTTAGGGGCTTTTGCCGTGGCCCTGCTGGTTTTCGAGATGGACCAGGGCGCGGCGGTTACCGTCTCCTTTCTCACCCTGGCCTTCGCCCGTCTCTGGCATGTGTTCAACATGCGGGAGCGGGGGGCAGGCATTTTCAGCAACACGGTCACGCGCAACCCCTGGATCTGGGGCGCCCTTGGCCTGTGCGCGGGCCTGCTGCTGCTGGGTGTCTATCTGCCCGGCCTGTCCGACGTGCTGAAGATGACCCCGCCCACCTTTCGGGCCTGGGCGCTGATCATAGGGGCCAGCCTCATTCCGCTTCTGGCGGGCCAGATATGGCTTTCCCTGCCGCGTCACACTAAACCGGAGGCGGCCGGCTGATATTTCAATGATCTGCGTCCAACCCTTATTTTTGTCCTTGCCATTTGCCCCATCATTCCATAACATGGAAGATTCGCGCTGATCGCATAAGGTTTTTATGGAAAAAAACTGCCGCCGGGGGGTGGATGTCATGACGGAGCGCTTCAAGTGGTTTTCGAGACAAATTGTTTTTCATGACCGGACTGCACCAAAGCTTCGGGAACCCGTCCGGGTCCTGATCATAGACCAGGATGTCGCCTATGCCAGAATTCTGCGGCGCTATCTGGAACTGGCAACGCCGCCCGTTTACCGGGTGACGTGCTGCGAGAACCTTGCCGCGGCCATGGAGTGGCTGTCAGCGGCGCGGTTCGACATCGCACTTGCGGTGCTGGATCTGCCCGACTCCCGGGGATTGGACACCCTGGCGGCGCTGACGGACCTCGCTCCCCGCCTGCCGGTGATCCTGATGTCGGACGCCGACGCGGCCCAGGTTGCGGAAAGAGCCCTGTCGCGGGGGGCCGAGGAGTATGTGATCAAGGGCCGGTTCCGCCGGGTGGAACTGCTCCGCGCCATCCGGTACGCCATCGACACCAGGGCCATGCAGGCCCACCTGCTGCGCCAGAACCGGCGGCTTCGCAAGCTGGTGCGCCGCCTGAAGACCTCCATCCAGACAGATCATCTCACCGGCCTTCTGTCCCGGCGCCACGCCCAGCGCCGACTGGAGGGGGAAATGGCCCAATACCGGCGCTACGGCATCCCCTTTTCCGTGATCCAGATCGATGTGGATGATTTCAAGCGGATCAACGATGACTTCGGCCACGAGGCAGGAGACCGGGCCCTGAAGGCGGCTGCGGAATACATCGATCAGACCAGGCGGGATTCGGACCTGGCGGCCCGCTTCGGCGGCGACGAGTTTCTCATCATCCTGCCGGCCGCCACGCTGGAGGCGGCCGAATCGGTCTGCGCCCGGCTCTGCGCCCGGACCATTCCTTGCCAGACACGCGACGACATGATCCATCAACTGACCCTTTCGGTGGGCGCGGCCTGCGCCGAGGGATTCGAAACCGGCGCCGACCTGCTGGACGCCGCCGACCTGGCCATGCTCATGGCCAAAAAGGGAGGAAAGGGCCGCTACGAGCTGTTCAAGGGAGACGCGAGCCAGCGGGACGCCTCCCTGTGCCGGCTGCGCCAGGGGCGGGACAACCTGCGCGAGGTCCTGTGCCGGACCCTGGACATGGCCTTTTCCGAGATCGAGCGCACGGAGAACATCATTGAAAGCCGGCGGGAGCTGATGCTGGAACTGGGGGGGCGCCTGGCCCGAAAGATCGATCTTCCCCCCAGCCAATGGCGCACCCTGCGAAACGCCATCTTTCTCACCAGCTTCGAAAAGCTCAACCTGTGCTGGGAGGTACTCTCGGCGCCGGGACGGCTCAACGCGGAGCAGCGCAATGTGCTGATTCAGACCCTGCGGCGCAACACCGCCCTGCTCCGGAACACCCATTTCCTGTCCGGCGAGGCCGACCTGCTCGGAGCAATGTACGAATGGTACGACGGCGGCGGCTTTCAGGGCCTGCGGGCCCAGCGCATCCCCCTGTCCGCCCGGATTCTGGGGCTGCTGTGGGCCTTTTCTCTGCTGTACATCGGCGGGCCGCGCACCCCGCCCCGAAGCCGGGAGGCGGCCATGGCCTGCGTCCGGGCTGAATCGGGCACCCACTTCGATCCGGGCCTGGTGGATCGGCTGGAGGCGGTAATAGCCGAATATTACGCCGATTCCCACGATCAGCGGTCCGGCGACATCCTGCTGGTACAGGAGCCGGCCGCATCGATCCCCCTGGCCCGGCGCCTGGGCCGGGCCGGCTACGCCGTCACCGTGGCCGAAACCATTTCCGACGCGGCGCGCCTGGCCGACGAGCGGCGCTGGCGGGCCATATTCATCGACTATTTCGCTCCCAACCACACCGGCCTGAACCAGCTCTGCCAGATCCGGAGGCTGGACCGGCTCCCCCACGCTTCTCTCTATGTGGTCTCTTCCCTGTTCGATGACGACACCATCAGCCGGGCCCGGGACGCCGGGGCGGACGCCTATTTTGTCAAACCGGTCCGCGTCCATCGCATGCTCAAGGCCCTGGCCGCCGGCGACGGCGCGGCCAACGGGGAACGGCCGCCCGATTTCGAGGTGGTGTCGAGCCTGATCCATCTGTGAAAACAATGCCTTCATGCAGATCCAAACCTGGCGGCCTACCCCCGGCCGAGGGGCGCTTGAAAGACGTCCCACCCTGAAGACGGGGGATTTATCCCTCGGCCATCCGGCCCCCTGCCCCCCCCCTTTTTCCGAAAAGTTGCCAGAGATCGCTTTTTCCGCTATAGTCCCTCCAACAAGCGCCCGGCCGCGGGCGTCATTTGAATCAATGCGTAAGGGGGACCGCGACATGAGAGCATCCATCATCATCCTCGTCGGCTGCGCCTTGGCCGCTGTGACGGCCGGGCCCGCCATCGGCGCCGAAGCGCGGCGCTTCCGGGTCGGCTTCGCCCAGGACACCCTCTCCAACGACTGGCGCATGGCCCAGG
>JAABTE010000277.1 GCA_011390035.1 Desulfobacteraceae bacterium
CTGGTGGAGGTCGGGGCCAACCCCTATGTGGCCGGCCTGTTGGACAATCTGCGCCAATGGCTGGAGGATGAGCCGGAGGTGGCGGCGATGATGGACCGGTTGCCGGAGATTCATCGCGAAACCATCTGCGGGAACTGATTTTCAAGATTCAAGGAGCCTACGCAATGAAGGAGCGCACAAAGCTGTTGTTGATCGTGGGGGGCTTTCTGGCCGCCTATTATGTGCCCTGGAATCATCCGGTGATTGTGATGTCCGGGCTGGAAGCATTCATGATGCTCCAGGAGTACGCCCAGGAGCATGTCCTGACCTGCCTCATTCCGGCCTTTTTCATCGCCGGGGCCATCGCCGTTTTTGTCTCCCAGGCGTCGGTGCTGAAGTATTTCGGTGCCCAGGCCAGCAAGATCCTGTCCTATTCGGTGGCGTCGGTTTCCGGCACCATCCTGGCGGTCTGCTCCTGCACCGTGCTGCCCCTTTTCGCCGGGATTTATACACGGGGGGCGGGCATCGGGCCGGCCACGGCCTTTTTGTATTCCGGGCCGGCCATCAACGTGCTGGCCATCACTTTGACAGCCAAGATCCTGGGCTGGGAGCTGGGGCTTGCCCGTGCCGTGGGCGCGGTGATTTTCGCCGTGATAACAGGCCTTTTGATGGCCGTGATCTTCAGAAAGGACGACGCGAGCCGCACCGCCGGCCAGATCTATGTGCCGGACGCCGAGGGCGGGGGGCGCACCCTGACCCAGGACAGCCTGTATATCGGGACCATGGTGCTGATCCTGGTCTTTGCCGCCTTTGCCAAGCCTTCCCCCGACGCCACCGGCCTGTGGCCCGCCATCTTCGCGCTCAAGTGGCACATCACCATCGCGCTGCTCATCGTTTTGGGCCTGATGCTCCGGGCCTGGTTCACCCGGGAGGAATGCAAAAACTGGGTGGACGCCACTTGGGGCTTCATGAAGCAGATCTTTCCGCTTCTGGCCGGCGGCGTTCTGGTGGCCGGCTTCATGCTGGGCCGCCCCGGCCATCCGGCGCTGATTCCGGATCAATGGATCGCCTCGCTTCTGGGCGGCAACTCCCTGTCCGCCAACCTGATCGCCTCGGTGGCCGGGGCGCTGATGTACTTTGCCACGCTCACCGAGGTGCCCATTCTCCAGGGGCTTCTTGGCGCCGGCATGGGCAAGGGGCCGGCTCTGGCCCTGCTGCTGGCCGGGCCGGCGCTGTCCCTGCCCAACATGCTGGTGATCGGCAGCGTGATGGGAGTGAAAAAGACGGCCACCTTCTGCGGCATCATCGTGGTCATGTCCACCATCGCCGGCATGTTGTACGGAAACCTGTTTCCTTGAATAGCCCCATAACCCGCAACACCCATAAAGGAGGGTTTTAAAATGGAAATCAAGATATTGGGCACTGGCTGCCCAAAGTGCCACCAAACGGAAAAGATCGTCAGGGAGGCGGTGGCCGAGGCCGGCGTCGCCGCGGATGTGGAAAAGGTCACCGACATCATGAAGATAGCCGGCTATGGCGTGTTCGGCACGCCGGCGGTGGTGGTGGACGGCGATGTCAAATCGGTGGGCAAGATTCCCAGCAAGGCGGATGTTAAGGCCTGGCTTGGAAAATAAGAACAAGAACCGAAAAGATGTTGCTTTCCGGATATAAAAAGGATATCTTTTGACCGGAGCGCAATACCGGTTTCCAGTCGGTCCACCCCGGGGCCTGCCCGCAGGAGGACATTGGCGAGGCGCTCCCTTATCTCAATGCCGTTTTGGATTTTGACTAAAGATCAATGCCGCATCCCATAAATACTCACATATGGCCACGCATGAGGGCGCTGTTTCGAACATGGGGCGTCCTCCTGCTGGCCACCCTGCTGGGCTGGACCGCCATCTGGGGAGGGGCCATGATCTGCGGGAAAAAGACGGCGTGCGCCGTGGCGCATTCGGCCGGGGAAGAATCCTGTTTGATCATTCCCTCCGGCTGCCGGCCCGCGCCCTGCCATTTCAAAAATCTGGTTTTCCTCCAGAATCGATCCCAGGCCGACCCGGCGGGAACGGCGAGCCCCATGCGGCCCGGCCTGGCCCCCGCCGATCTTTTTCCGCCGACAGCATGCGGGGAGGAAGGCGTTTTGCCATGTTCGCGGGCCGGCATTCCCCCGGGGTTTTCGCCCCCCCTCTATCTTCTCAAGGCCAGCTTCATCTGTTAAGCCGGTTCCCCACGGGCCATCAGCGCCTTTTCATTTTGCATCACTGAGACACGCGCATCCGGCGGCAACCGCCGGCTTGCAAAATCCGCGGCAGTGGCTAAACTCGCCGCCATTCATTTCATTATGAAAAAAGGTTGGAATCCATGTTAAAAATTGTTCCGCGCCTATGGATGCTCATGCTCCTTATGGCGCTTTCTTGCCCTGCGGGCGCCTTTGCCGATTCAAAGGGCCCTGTCCTGGAAAAGCAACTCCCCGGCCTGGCCATGAATATCCTTTCCACGGCCCGGCTTGCTTCCCTGGCGCCGGATGTTCTGCTGAGGGCCGAAGGGATTGAAATTCGAACGGCGGACATCGATGAGGCCGTATCAGCGGCGCCGCCGGATCAGCGCCCGTTGCTGAACAGGAACCGGTTCATGCTGCTTGAGCAGATGGCCGCTGAAAAGATTCTCCTCAGCCAGGCCCTCTCCGCCGGCATCTCCCGGGAGGGAAGGGATGAAACGGCTGTGATCCAGGCGTTTCTGGAGGAAAAGGCGGCCGGCGTTGACGTCGCGGACGCGGAAGTGGCAGCTTTCCATGAAGCCAACGCTTCCATGCTGGGCGGCCTGCCCCTTGACCAGGTCAAGGACAGCATCAAGTCATTTCTGAGGGATCAGAAACGGCAGGCAATGGTGGAAAGCTATTTTTCCACCCTGGGAGAGACCGTGGGCATACAGGTGAGCCGAACCTGGGCCGAGGCCCAGTACGAGATCGCCCGGGACAACCCGGTGGATAAGGCCCGAGCATCCGGAAAGCCGTCCATGATTGAATTCGGGGCCACCGGATGCGTTCCCTGCGACATGATGCAGCCGATTCTTGAAAAGGCGCGCCGGAAATATGGAGACGGGCTCAATGTGGTTTTCGCGCATGTGCGGGATGACCCTTTTCTGGGTGCCCGTTTCGGCATACGATCAATACCGGTTCAGATTTTCTATGACAGGGACGGCAAGGAGGTTTTCCGCCATACCGGATTTTACGCGGAGGAGGAAGTGATGAAACAGATTGAAAAAATGGGGGTCGAATCAAAATGAAACTGAAAAAAACAAGCGTCCGATCGAATATCACAGGTTTTTTCGTGCTTCTGGCCGTGGCCGGGGCTATCTTCCACCAGTTTGGCCAGGGGGGATCGGCCACCGCGTCTTCTTCCGACGTGGTTTCCCGGGCCCAAATCCAGGAGCTTCCGGTGAAGGGGATTGTCACCATGCTCGACCTGGGGGCCTCCTCGTGCATCCCCTGCAAGATGATGGCGCCCATTCTCAAGGCCCTGGAAAAGGAGTATGAGGGAAAAGCGGCCATCGTGTTCATCGATGTGTGGAAAGATCCGGACCAGGCAAAAAAGTACGGCATTCGCGCCATACCCACCCAGATCTTTTTCGACGCAGGCGGCAAGGAGGCCTATCGGCACACCGGGTTC
>JAABTE010000278.1 GCA_011390035.1 Desulfobacteraceae bacterium
TGGCCTTGGAAGACTGGCCGCCGGTGTTGGAATAGACCTCGGTGTCATAGACCATCACGTTGATGTCCTCGCCGGAGGCCATCACATGGTCCAGGCCGCCGTAGGCGATGTCATAGGCCGCGCCATCTCCCAGAAAGACCCAGTAGGACTTTTTGGTGAGCAGCGTTTCCATGGCCGCGATCTCGCCCAGAACGCCGTTGCCGCCGGCCTTCTTGAGCAGGGCCTTGATCTCGTTGCCGCGCTTGCGGGAGGCGTCCGCGTCGTTCATGCCCTCGAGCCAGCCTTCCATGGCGGTTTTCAGTTCTGCGGAAACGCCGCCCTCGATGGCCTTGCGCATCAGGTCCTTAAGCTTGCGCCGCCGCTGCGCCGCGCCTATGTACATGCCGTAGGTGAACTCGGCCGGATCCTCGAACAGGGAGTTGCCCCAGGTGGGGCCGTGGCCGTCTTTGTTGACGCAGTAGGGGACCGCCGGGGCCGAGCCGCCCCAGATTGACGAGCATCCGGTGGCGTTGCCGATGACCATGCGATCGCCGTAAAGCTGGGTGACCAGCTTGGCGTAGGGGGTCTCGCCGCAGCCCGCGCAGGCGCCGGAGAACTCCATGAGCGGCTGGCAGAACTGGCTTCCCTTGACGCTGTTCTTGTTCAGGATGTCGTCCCGCACCGGCACCTGCTCAACCGCGTACTGCCAGTTGGCGGCCTGGTCGAGCTGGCTGGTCAAAGGCTTCATCAGCAGGGCGGGTTTTTTGGCCGGGCAGATGTCGGCGCAGTTGCCGCAGCCCATGCAGTCCAGCACGCTGACCTGGACCCTGAACTGGTAGCCCTTCAGCTCCTTGCCCATGGCGTTTTTGGTCTCGAAGCCGGCCGGCGCGCCCTTCTTCTCCTCGTCCGAGAGCAGGAAGGGCCGGATGGTGGCGTGGGGGCAGACCATGGCGCACTGGTTGCACTGGATGCAGTTTTCCATCACCCACTCGGGCACGTTGATGGCCACGCCGCGCTTTTCATACCTGGAGGTGGCCACCGGAAAGAGGCCGTCCGGCGAAAAGGCGCTCACGGGCAGCTTGTCTCCCTGCTGGGCCAGCATGGGCCGCATCACGTTGGTGACAAAGGACGGCTCCCGGCGCTCGGCGGGCGGCGCGTCGGTGGCGTCGGCCCAGGACGCGGGGTAATCGATCTTCATCAGGTTTTCGATGGTTTTATCCACCGCGGAGATGTTCATGTTGATGATCTTGTCGCCCTTGAGGCTGAACATCTTTTTGATCTGGCCCTTCAGGTAGCCGATGGCCTCGTCCACGGGGATCACGTTGGCCAGCTTGAAAAAAGCGGTCTGCATGATCATGTTGATCCGGCCGCCAAGGCCCACCTCGCCGGCGATCTTCACCGCGTCGATGTTATAGAACTTGAGCTTTTTATTGGCGATGGTCCGCCGCATGGCCGCGGGCAGCTTTGTCTCCATGTCTTCAAGGGTCCAGGCGGAGTTGAGCACAAAGGCGCCGCCCTCCTTGATGCCCTCGAGCACGTCGTAGATATCGACATAGGCGTCCTTGTGGCAGGCGATGTAGTCGGCCGAGTCGATCAGGTAGGTGGACTTGATCGGCGCCTTGCCGAACCGCAGGTGGGACATGGTGACGCCGCCGGATTTTTTCGAGTCATAGGCGAAATAGGCCTGGGCGTACATGTCTGTGTTGTCGCCGATGATCTTGATGGCGCTCTTGTTGGCGCCCACGGTGCCGTCGGCCCCAAGGCCCCAGAACTTGCACTGGACGGTGCCCTCGGGCGCCACGTCGTAGCCCTCTTCCACGGGCAGGGAGGTGTGGGTGACATCGTCTGTGATGCCCACGGTGAAGCGCTTTTTCGGGGCGGCGGCCTTCATGTTGTCATACACCGCCTTGACCATGGCGGGGTTGAACTCCTTGGAGCCCAGGCCGTAGCGGCCGTCATACACCCTGGCGCTCCGGTCCTGCTCCATCAGTGCCGTGCAGACATCCACATAGAGCGGATCGCCCAGGGCGCCCGGCTCCTTGGTACGGTCCAGCACCGTGAGGCGCTTTGCGCTGCCCGGAATGGCAGCCACCAGCTTTTCCGCGGAAAATGGCCGGTACAGGCGAACCTTCACCAGGCCCACCTTCTCGCCCTTGCCGTTCATGTGATTGACCACCTCCTCAATGGTCTCGCAGGAGGAGCCCATGGATATGATCACGTCCTCGGCGTCCGCCGCGCCCACATAGTCGAACAGGCCGTAGGGCCGGCCGGTCAGGTCTCCCACCTGCTTCATGTAGTCTTCCACGATGCCGGGGATCTTCAGGTAATAAGAGTTGGACGCCTCCCGGCCCTGGAAATAGACATCCGGGTTCTGGGCTGTGCCGCGCAGCTCCGGCCGCTCGGGGTTGGCGGCCCGGGCGCGGAATTTGGCCACGGCCTCCTGGTCCACCAGCCGGGCCATGTCCTCGTAATCGATCATCTCGATCTTCTGGATCTCATGAGAGGTGCGGAAGCCGTCGAAGAAGTGCAGGAAGGGTACGCTTCCCTTGATGGCGGCCAGATGGGCCACGAGGGCCAGATCCATCGCCTCCTGCACCGAGCAGGATGCCAGCAGGGCAAAGCCGGTCTGGCGCACGGCCATCACGTCCTGATGATCGCCGAAGATGGACAGGGCGTGGGCCGCCACGGCCCGGGCCGTCACGTGCAGCACGCCGGGCAGCAGCTCGCCGGCCATCTTGTACATGTTGGGGATCATGAGCAGCAGGCCCTGGGAGGCGGTGAAGGTGGTGGTCAGGGCGCCGGCGGCCAGGGCGCCATGCACGGACGCGGCAGCGCCGGCTTCCGACTGAAGCTGGCGCACCAACATGGGCTGCCCGAAGATGTTCAGACGCCCCTGGGCCGCCCACTCATCGGCGATCTCGCCGATGGGCGAAGAGGGCGTGATGGGATAAATGGCCGCCACATCGCTCATGGCGTATGCCACATGGGCTGCGGCGGTGTTGCCATCCACGGTTTTCATCTTTTTTGCCATTGCCGGACTCCTTTTTACCTTGGTGTTGATAATGATCCGTCGGGCCCGCTCCGCGAGCCCCTTATATCATTCATTTAAACAGAATTTAACATGTCATTTAAACGCCCGCCTGCGAGGCGAAAAAATCGCCGCCCTTGTCATCCACTATTATAAAGGCCGGAAAATCCTTGACCTCGATGCGATAGATGGCCTCCATGCCCAGCTCCGGATACTCGATCAGCTCCACCTTTGTGATGCAGTCTTTGCCGAGGCGGGCGGCCGGGCCGCCGATGGAGCCAAGGTAGAATCCGCCGTATTTTTTGCAGGATTCCGTGACGATGGGCGACCGGTTGCCCTTTGCCAGCATCACCATGGAGCCGCCACGCTCCTGGAAGACGGGCACATACGAATCCATCCGACCGGCCGTGGTGGGGCCGAAGGAGCCGGAGGCGTGTCCTTCCGGGGTCTTGGCCGGGCCTGCGTAATAGATGATGTGGTTCTTGAAGTAATCGGGCAGATCCTCGCCGGCGTCCAGACGCTCCTTGAGCCTGGCGTGGGCGATGTCCCGGCCCACAATAATGGGGCCGGACAGCTTGAGCCGCGTGGCCACCGGATATCCGCTAAGGATCTTGCGG
>JAABTE010000279.1 GCA_011390035.1 Desulfobacteraceae bacterium
TCAACGGCAAGGTGTCCGCGCCGCTGAACGTGAGCATGAAAAACCTGAAGGTTTACAAGTGCCCCCCCGGTGACATCTCCGATTATCTGCCCGAATGCATCCGGGAAGCCTGCCCGGAAGACGATATGGAGGCCGCCGATGCTTGAAACATTCGATTATCCCTATCCCGGCATCCGCGCCTTTACCCGCGAAGAGACCCACATCTTTTTCGGCCGCGAGCGGCAGACCGACGAGCTGATCGAGCGGCTGGGGGAGGCCCGGTTCCTGGCGGTGGTGGGGCCGTCCGGGTGCGGCAAGTCCTCTTTGGTGAAAACTGGCCTGATGGCCGGCCTTCAGTCCGGCTTCCTGCTGCGGGCCGGCTCCCGCTGGATCACCGTGGAGATGCGGCCCGGCGCCTCCCCCTTCCACGGCCTTACCGCCGCGCTGGCCCCGGTGTTTTCCTCCCTGACGCCGGCCGTGCTGGAGGCCCGGCTGCGAAAGAGCCCCCTGGCCCTGCACGAGCTGATGAGCGACACCCACCCGGACGACGGCGCCAACCTGCTGCTGGTGGTGGACCAGTTCGAGGAGCTGTTCCGCTACGCGGAGCTTCAGTCCGCGGGGCTGGAGGCCGAGGAGTTCGTCAACCTGCTGCTGTCCGGGGCCCAGCCCTACCCCCTGCCAGGCGGCGGCACGTCCAACAATATTTATATCATCATCACCATGCGCTCGGATTTTATCGGCGACTGCGCCCGGTTTCCGGGATTGGCCGAGGCCATCAACGCCGGCCTGTACCTGACGCCCCGGCTGAACCGGGAACAATTGAGCGAGGCCATCGAAGAGCCGCCCGCGGTGGTGGGCTGCGACATCGAGCCGGCCCTGATCCGCCGGCTGCTGTCAGACGCCGGCCAGAACCCGGATCACCTGCCCCTGCTCCAGCATGTGCTTCAGTGGCTCTGGAGCCAGGCCCGGGAGCGGGGCGAGGACCCGGTGCGCCTGACCCTTGACGACTACAAGGCCATGGGCGGCTTCGGCAAGGCCCTGTCGGACCGGCTGGACGCCATCTTTGAAAACGAGCTGAACCAGGAGCAGAAGCGGATCGCCGAGATCCTCTTTAGAAACCTGAGCCGCCGGGACGCAGAGCAGCGGGACATCCGCCGCCCCGTGCGGCTGGATCGGGTGTCGGTTCTTGCCCGTACCACGCCGGACGCGGTGATGGGGGTGGTGGAGCGTTTCCGGGGCCAGTCCCGCAACTTCATCATGCCCTACGCCGGGCCGCTGACGCTGAGTACCCTGCTGGACGTGTCTCACGAAAGCCTGCTGCGCCAGTGGAAGCGGCTGCGGCAATGGCTGGAGGACGAGGCCCGCTCCGCTGAGATCTACCAGCGCCTGGAGCAGGCCGCCCTGCGGCACGAAAGGGCAGAGGGCGACCTGCTGGCCCGGCTGGACCTGGCCAACGCCCGGGCCTGGTGGGAGGATAAAAATCCCAACGCCTGGTGGGCGGAGCGGCACGGGATGGATCAGGGCCGCCATTTCGAGCTGACGCGGGCCTTTCTCGATGCGAGCATCCGTGCGGAACGCGCCCGCCTGCGCAGGCGCAACGGGTTGATTCTCCTTTTTCTCACCTTCATCTGCGCCGTGTTTTTGGTCCTGTGGATTCAGCTTGAAAAGACAAAGGATGCCGAGGGCAAAGCCGTCGCCGCCCACGTCAAGGCGCTCAAATCCCAGATGGAAACCCTCAAGGCCAAGGAGGAAGCGGAGATGGCGGGCCGCCGCCGCACCGAGGATCTTTTCGAGTCCCAGCTCACCCACGCCTCTTTGCTGGCCAAGGTGGAAGACTACGCCGCCGCCTGGAAAACCCTGGTCAAAACGCGGAAGCTGGATGGGGAAATCGCCGCGGATCGTCGCCATGCCAGGAACCTGATGGCCTGGTTTGCCGACCTGATGGGGGAACGGGCGGACCGGGTGTACGACGCGGCGGGCGCCGTGCTGATGGACGTGGCCGTCAGCCCGGATGGGACGACCCTGGCCGCGGTGGGCGAGCAGGGCACGGTGGCCCTTCTGGACGAAAGGACGGCCGGGCTCCTGGCACGGCTGGAGGGCCACGACACGCAGGCGGAATTTTTCGGCATCGTTCGATCCGCCGCGTTTCATCCGGATGGCAGGTGGCTGGCCACCGCCGGCGACGACAGCCGGGTCATCCTCTGGTCCATGCCCGGCGGCGAAATGATCCGCCAATGGCGGGCCCCGGCGCCCATAAGGTGCATCGCCCCGAGCCCGGACGGCGCGATCCTGGCCACCGCCGGCGCGGACAACGACATCACCTTCTGGAACCCGGAAACCGGCGAGGGCCTGATGGTGTTAAAGGGCCATGAGGCCATCGTGTCGGACGTGGCCTTCAGCCCGAACGGCCGGCTTCTGGCCAGCGCCTCCTATGACCGGACGGGCCGGCTGTGGGACGTGGCCACCGGCGAAACCCGTCACATCCTCAGCGGCCACGCATCCCAGTTGTCGGCGGTGGCCTTTCACCCGAGCGGAGAGCGCCTGGCCACCACCGGGGCGGACGATTTCATCCTCCAGTGGGACGTGGAAAGCGGCGCCTCCTCAGCGGTACTCAAGGGTCATAAGAATTACGGCGTGGACCTGCGGTTCATCGACAACGGCCGTCGCCTGCTGTCGGCGAGCATGGACCGGACCCTGCGCCTGTGGGACACGGAATCGGGCGTCACTTTGCGGGTGCTTCAGGGCCACCAGGCCGGCGTGATCGGCCTCGCCGCCATGGACGGCACCATGTACAGCGCCGCCAACGACGGCACCGTTCGACGATGGCGCGGAGATCAGCGGGATCTTGCCGTGGTGGACCTGAGATCCGAGCTGGCCGCGGCGGACATCTGCCCGGACGGCGACACGGTGGCGGTGGGCTTTGCCGGCGGCGACATCGGGATCTACTCCATCGCCGGCGACCGATTCCTCTGGCGCAATGAAAACGGCCACCGCAGCAAGATCAAGCGGGTGGCCTTCAGCCCCGACGGCCTTCTTGTGGCCTCCTGCGGATTCGACAACACCATCCGGCTGTGGGACGCCGCCACCGGCCATCCCGTCCAGACCTTCGCCGGCCATATGGGCGCCGTCCACGCCCTGGCCTTCTCACCGGACGGCAAGGCCATCGCCTCGGCCAGCTATGACGGCGGCATCGGCCTGTTCCGGATCGGAGAGGAATCGGGCCAGTTCCACCACGCCCACGACGGCGAAGTGTTCAGCGTGGCCTTCAGCAACGACGGCCAGTGCCTGGTCAGCGCCGGCCTGGACGGCGCCGTCCGCCTGTGGTCCATCGGCCAGTGGCCGCCGACACTGATTCGGGAATACCCGAAATCCAGCGAAAGGACCATGTGGGCGGCCATCAGCCCAGGCGGCGAGCGCATCGCAGCGGTGGGCCGGGACAACCTGGTCCACGTCTTCGACGCGGAAAACGGCGAGGAAATTTATGCCTTCGCGGGCCACGAGCAGACCGTTTACCGGGCGGAATTCACCCCGGACGGCGGCCAGGTGGTCACGGTGAGCGCGGACGCCACCGTGAGGTTCTGGGACCTGAAGACCGAAACGCCCCTGTTCCGGATCGAACTGCCCGCCCAGAAGCCTCC
>JAABTE010000280.1 GCA_011390035.1 Desulfobacteraceae bacterium
GGAATGGCTCGACGCGCCGAGGCGCAGGGCGCTGATCCTCAGCTACCCGGGGGAGCGGCGGCGGGAGCCGGGGCGGTATCGGGCGTATGACCTGAGCGCGGTGTTTCAGGTGATCCGGCCCGTCGGCCCCTGAAAACAGCCGGGGCAACAGCGGGACCTTTTGGAACAAAAACTTCTTCCCAAAAAATAAGAGGGGCCCCGGCAAAACCGCGCCGGAACCCCTCTTGCAAAACAATCCGAAAGCCGGGCCCGAAGGCCCGGCCATTTGAACAACAGACTCCCTTGAGAACCTAGAACAGGCCGGAAACCTTTCCGGTCTCGGTGTCCACGTCGATCCGGCGGAAGGCCGGGTTCGAGGAGGTTCCGGGCATCAGGGAGATGGTGCCGGCGCAGGGGCAGAGGAACTTGGCGCCGGAGTAGATGAGCACGTCGCGGATGGGCAGGCGCCAGCCCTTCGGCACGCCCTTCTTGACCGGGTCGTGGG
Source organism: Desulfobacteraceae bacterium (assembly GCA_011390035.1). GTDB lineage: Bacteria > Desulfobacterota > Desulfobacteria > Desulfobacterales > JAABSP01 > JAABTE01. The sequence goes on from JAABTE010000280.1 coordinate 485, forward strand.
AGAGGCTCAGGTGGGTCTTGACCATCATGGTGGCGAAATCCGCGTATTTCGGATCGCTTTCGAGCATCTGGGCCTTGGCGTCGGCTTCCGCCGACCAGTCCACGCCGTCTGCGCCGTAGACGTTCTTTGCGATGGTCTCGACGCGGTCGCGCAGCTTCATCTCCAGCGGATAGAGGAATTTGAAGTCGTTGCTGTCTTTGCAGGCGTCGATGACCGCATCGGCGAACTCCAGGGCGCCGTCGCCGCCCTTCTCCCAATGCTTGGACTCGGCGCAGCGGGCGCCGGCGGCCTCGGCGGCCTTCTTCACGATGGCCACTTCCGCGTCGGTGTCGGTGTAGAAACGGTTGACGCAGACCACCGGGTTGATGCCTGCCTTGCGGATCACGTTGATCATGTGAACCATGTTCTCACAGCCCTTCTCAACCAGGGCCAGGTTCTCCTCCTTGTACTCCGCGGCCAGGTCTTTGCCGGCCACGACCTTGGGTCCGCCGCCGTGCATCTTCAGGGCGCGGATGGTGGAGGTGAGTACGGAGACGTGGGGCTTGAGGCCGCTGAACCGGCACTTGACGTTCCAGAACTTCTCAAATCCGATGTCGGCGGCAAAGCCGGACTCGGTGACGTGGTAGTCGAACATCTTCAGGCCGATCCGGTCTGCGATGATGGAGGACTGGCCCACGGCGATGTTGGCGAACGGGCCGGCATGCACGAAGCAGGGGTTGTACTCCGCGGTACACATCAGGGTGGGGTTGATGGTGTTGCGCATGAAGGCGGTCATGGCGTTGCCAACCTCGAGGTCGGCGCAGGTGACCGGCTTGCCGCTCTTGTCAAAGGCCACGGTGATGTTGTTGATCCGCTCCTTCAGGTCTGCGAGGTTGGTCGCCACCGAAAGGATGGCCATGAGCTCGGAGCCCACTGCGATGCCGAACTTGGACTGCATGGTGAAGCCGTCGGTGCGGCCGCCGAGGCCGATGACGATGTTGCGCAGCGCCTGGGCGCAGAAGTCGATGATCCAGCCCATCTCCACGCGGGTGGGGTCAACGTCGAGCCGACGCATCTTGGTAAGGCGGGCAAGCTGCTCGTCGTTGTAGTTGCGCTCGTGCTGCATGCGGGCGGTCACCGCCACCATGGCCAGGTTGTGGGCGTTCATGATGTCGTTGATGTCGCCGGTCAGGCCCAGGGAGAACTCGGTCATGGGGATCAGCAGGGAGTTGCCGCCGCCGGCCGCGGTGCCCTTCACATTCATGGTGGGGCCGCCGGAGGGCTGGCGAAGGGCGCCGCCGACGTTCACGCCGCGCTTGCCAAGGCCTTCCATCAGGCCGCATGAGGTGGTGCTCTTGCCCTCTCCCAGGGGGGTGGGGGTGATGGCGGTTACCTCGATGTATTTTCCATCGGGCCTGTCCTTGAGCCGTTCGATCACCTTCAGGAAGTCAACCTTGGCAAGGCGCCCCATGGGCAGCATCTCTTCCTTGAGAAGGCCCAGCTTCTCCTGCCAATCCTCGGGAGTGGGCATGTTCTTCTCGGCTTCCTCGGAAATCTGCCAGTCCGCCATCTTGGTCGCATTGTAAGCCATCGATTCTTCTCCTTCCAAATTAATGTTAGTGTTGCAAAGGCCCCTGATTCAGTACATGGTACCGTATGTAAAGGATAAGCGAATATCATGTTTGGCCGAATTTCGCAAGAGATATCCACCAAAAATCAACCGCCGTTCAACATATTGAGACGATAGTAAAAACCTTGCCGGGCCATCAGCTCGGCGTGGGGGCCGGTCTCCACGATGCGGCCCTTGTGGACCACCATGATCCGGTCCGCCCCCCTGGCAGTGCCCAGCCGGTGGGCCACCAGGATGGTGGTGCGGTCCCGCATCAGCCGGCCCAGGGCCTCCTGGATGATGGACTCGGTCTGCGAATCGATGTAGGAGGTGGCCTCGTCGAGCAGGATCAGCTCCGGGTCCCGGGCAAAGGCCCGGGCGATGGAGATGAGCTGGCGCTCGCCGGAGGAAAGCGTGGCGCCGCCCTCTGTGAGCCTGTAATCCAGGCCGCCGGGCAGCCGGTCGATGACCCATTTGCAGTTGGCCGAAGCCAGTATGTCGGCCATTTGCGCGTCCGACAGGCCGGCTTCCGGCAGGGCGATGTTGCTTCTAATCGTTCCGGAAAACAAAAACGGGTCCTGTGTCACCAGGGCCATGCGGGCGCGCATCCGGGCCAGGGGGATGTCCCGCAGGTCCCGGCCGTTGATCCGGATAACGCCTTCCGTCGGGTCATAAAACCGCATGATCAGGTTGATGATGGATGTCTTGCCGGAACCGGTTGGGCCAACAATGGCCACGAACTGGCCGGCCCGCATGGAAAAATCCAGATTGCGCAGCACCGGCTCGCCGGGGATGTAGGCAAAGGAGACATCTGCGAAATCCAGGGTCCGCACCCGGTTCAGGGGCGCGGCCCTTTCCGGCGGGGGCGAGGCGATCCGGTCCTCGTCGTCCAGGATCTGAAAGATCCGCTCGGCCGAGGCCATGGCGTTTTGCAGGATGTTGTATTTTTCAGCAAGATCCCGGATGGGCCGGAAGAACATCTTCATATAAGAGATGAATGCCACCAGCGCCCCCAGGGTCACCCTTCCTTCCAGCGCGCCGGCGCCGCCGTAGAAGATCACCACGGCGATCACCCCGGAGCCGAGCAGCTCGATCACCGGCATGAACACGGCAAACACCCGGATCTGGCGCATGCCCGCCTGGTAGTTTTCGTGGTTGACGCTTTTAAAGCGGGCATAGTTCTCCCGCTCCCACCGGCAGGCCTGGATCACGCGGATGCCGCCCACCATCTCGGAAAAGCGGGTGTTGATCTCCGCCAGCTTGATCTTTAGCACCCTGAAGGCGTCCCGGGCCTGCCTGGCGAAGTGAAAGGAGGCCATCAGCACCAGCGGGATCACCAGCAGGGTGACAAGGGCCAGCTTCAGGTCGATGGTCATCAGCACAATGGCGATGCCGATCAGCAAAAACATGTCCTTGAACACAAAGGTGATCACCGAGGTGAACAGCTCGTAGATGTTCTGCACGTCGTTGGTGGCCCGGGTGACCAGCCGGCCCACGCTGTTGCGGTTGAAAAAGGCAACGGACCGGCTCTGGATGTGGG
>JAABTE010000281.1 GCA_011390035.1 Desulfobacteraceae bacterium
CCCTGCCGGGGGCTTGATGATTCCTGTTTTAAACGGCACCTACAGCGCCCGCATCCACTCGGGCCTCAACCCCACCCGCCCGGACAGGGCCGAATCGATCAGCTCAAGGGTCGCCGCCTTGTCCCGGGGCATTCGTGCCCGGATGGGCAGGTAATTGGATGCATGGTTGGCGTGAAACAGCCCCCGGCTCATGTCCGTGTGGGCGATCATCTCCCGCAGCTCCGCCAGCATCTGCCTGGAATCGAGCAGCGGAAAATCCCCCGCCTTGTATTCTTCGTGCAGGGGCGTGCCCGGAATCAGCATCAGGCTCAACGCCCCCACATACTCCGGGTCGATGGCAGACAGCACCCGCCCCGTCTCCCGGGCGTGGATCAGGGAGCGCTCCATGCCGGCGATGCCCAGCAGCACCGTGATGGACAGCCTGATGCCGGCGGCCCGGATCTTTTGGCCCATGGCGATCATGGTCTCCGCGGTGGCCCCCTTGCGGATGTGTTTCAAGGTAACGTCATCGCCCGACTCCAGCCCCATGTAGGCGATGCCCAGCCCCATCTCCCGCAGCCGTGCCAGCTCCGCGTCAGATTTCATTTTGATGCTCTTGGCGTTGGCGTACACCCCCACCCGGGTCACCCAGGGCAGCTTTTCCAGAACGCGCGCGAGGATCGCCTCCAGCCGCTTCTGCGGGATGATCAGCGCGTCGCCGTCGCACAGAAACAGCCGCCGCTGCCGGGTGAAGTGGCGGGCGGCGTAGTCGATGTCCGCGTTGATCACCGCGTCCGGCTTGATGGCGAACCGCTTGTCCGGATAGGTGCCGCAGAACCGGCACTTGTTATGGGAGCAGCCCAGGGTAACCTGGAGCAGTATGCTGTCCGCCTCGCTGGGCGGCCTGATGATGTTGCCTTCGTAATGCATCTTGTTCCCCTCTTTCGTCTTATTCCCCTCTTTCGGCGATATGCTTTGCATCCATACGCGGCATATGGTACATCATTTTAAAATTAATGCACCCTTTGCCGGCGGACAAGCGAGGCGGCCATGTCTTCAGAGGAAAAAATCCCATACGACGACGAATTCGACCTGTCCTTCAAGATCTACTATGAGATGATGGCCCGGCGGGTGTCGGAGATCCTGCTGGTCTCCAGCCCGTATGACGCCTTCATAATGGAGGAAGACGGCCGGCTGGCGGAACGGATCATCCATGAATACAGGGGCTTGAACCTTACCCGACCCCCCCGGCTCACCTGGGTGCCCAGCACCCGGGAAGCCTTCACCGCCCTGAAAAAGCGCCACTTCGACCTGATTTTGACCATGCCCCGGATGGACGACCTCGATCCACGATCCTTCGGCGAGCGGGTCAAGCGCGATCACCCCGACCTGCCGGTGATCCTGCTCACCCACGGCACGGGCCCCCCGGTGTCCGAGGCGGCCTCGGCCCCGCCGCCCACCCTGTCCAGAGACGGGGCCATCCGCCCGGCGGACAAGGGGCCCATCGACACCACCTACGTCTGGCTGGGCAACACGGACCTGCTGCTGGCCATCATCAAGAGCCAGGAAGACCGCATGAACGTGGCCCGCGACACGGAAAAGGCCCGGGTGCGGGTGATCATCCTGGTGGAGGACGCCCCCTTTTACCGCTCCTCGCTGCTGCCCCTGCTGTACAAGGAGGTGGTCTTCCAGACCAACCAGGTGATGGAGGAATCCCTCAACGAGGAACACAAGATCCTGCGGATGCGCGCCCGCCCCAAGATCCTGACCGCCGAGACCTACGAGGAGGCCTGGGCCTTATACAACCGGTACAAGCCCTACCTGCTGTCGGTCTTTTCCGACGTGCGCTTTCCCATGTCGGGGCGGGAGGACCGGCGGGCCGGCTTCAACCTGCTGTCGGCCATCCGCGGAGAGCATCCGGACATCCCGCTTTTGATGCTCTCGGCGGAAGAGGAAAACCGGCAACTGGCCCAGTCCGCCCAGGCGATCTTCATCAACAAGAACTCGCTGACCCTGCACATGGAGATCCGCGATTTCCTGCGGGACTACCTGGGCTTTGGCGACTTCATCTTCCGAACGCCCGACGGCACCGAGGTGGCCCGGGCCGCCAACCTGCGGGAAATGGAAAAGATCCTGCCCTCGATCCCGGAAGAATCGGTCTATTACCACGCCATTCGGAACCACTTTTCAAGCTGGCTAATGGCCCGCTCCGAGATCCAGATGGCCTCCCGGCTGCGGCCGGTTAAGGCCTCCGACTTCGAGGGCCCGGAGCAGATCAAGGCATTCCTGCTGGACCGGCTGCGGGAGCGGCGGAAGGGCCGGCAGAAGGGCGTGATCGCCGACTTTCGGGCCGAAGCCTTCGACCCTGAGACCGACTTTTTGAAGATCGGCAAGGGGTCTCTGGGCGGCAAGGCCCGGGGCCTGGCCTTCATGACCCACCTCTTCAAACAGACGCCCGACTTACTGGAAAAGTTCCCGGATGTCAATATCAGCGTGCCAAAAACGGTGGTAATCTCAACGGTCGGCTTCGAGGACGTGATGGCGCTCAACAACCTGAAGGAGCCCATCTCCTGCGCCTGCACGGACGCGCGCATCCAGAATATCTTCATGGAAGCGGCCATGCCGGAATGGCTGCTGGCGGACCTGATCGCCTACCTGAGCCATGTGCGCTCCCCCATCGCGGTGCGCTCCTCCAGCCTTCTGGAAGACGCCCAGTTCCAGGCCCGGGCCGGCATCTATTCCACCTACATGCTGCCCAACAACCACCCGGACCCCCAGGCCCGCCTGGCCCAGTTGATCAACGCCGTTCGCCTGGTGTGGGCCTCGACGTTTTCGGAAAAATCCCGCTCCTTCTCCCAGAGTACCCAACAGCGCACCGAGGAGGACCGGATGGCGGTCATTCTCCAGCAGGTGACGGGCCGGCGGTACGGCGACCTGTTTTATCCGGCCATCTCGGGGGTGGCCCAGTCGTATAATTTCTATCCTATTTCCCATATGAAGCCCGAGGAGGGCATCGTTCACCTGGCCTTCGGCCTGGGCAAGACGGTGGTGGATGGCGGCGCGGCCCTGCGCTTTTCTCCCCCTTACCCGCAGCTTCTGCCCCAGTTCGCCACCATCGACGATATGCTGAACAACAGCCAGCGCCGCTTTTACGCCCTGCGCCTGGCCGATTATCCCGAAGACCTGAAATGCCCCGGCGACAACGCCCTGAGCCAGTTTTCCATCGACAACCCCAAGGCGATCCGCGCCGCGCCCCTTCGCCACATCGCCAGCACCTTCGACCCCCAGGACAACCGGGTGCGGGACGCCTACGCGCCGGGAGGGCACCCGCTGATCACCTTCGCCGGGATTTTGAAGTATAAATCGATCCCGCTGCCGGAGATCATCGACGCCATCATGGAAATGGGCGAGCGCGGCATGGGCTGTCCGGTGGAGATCGAATTCGCCATGAACCTGCCCGACGCCGCCGCGGCGGGGACAACGGCGCGGACCCGCGGCCGGAGTTCACCCTTCTCCAGATCCGCCCCATGGCCGTCAGCCAGCGGAACATGGAGGTACACATCGCCGCGTCGGATATCGCCGGTGCC
>JAABTE010000282.1 GCA_011390035.1 Desulfobacteraceae bacterium
CCTCGCCCACCATCCGGTCCAGCAGCGCCGCCAGCCCCTTCAGATTGGCCCGGTCCCTCCCAAGCGCCGCCGGCTCCTTGAAATTGGCCCGGTCTCTACGAAGCGCCGCCGGCTCCTTGATATCGGCCCGCCCATACCCCGCCTCCGAATGAAAGCGCCCATTGAGCAACCCATACTTCCGAGGCCCGTTCAGCGCCCGCAAGCACCCGATCAAGCGCTCCACCCCGCCTCGCCCCATGGGCACCCGCGCATCCGCGGCCACCTCCGCCCGAAGGCTGAAATGGACCGAATGCACGTCCCCCCGGTTCTCATTCAGAAAACGAACATACGCATCATCCGGCACCAGCGGCGCGTCCAGCTTCAATGATTCCATCCATCCCCCATATCAGCAAGCCGCCCTCCGCGTCAAGATGCCCACTTGACAAATCCCGCCCCGCCCCGTAATGTCGGCGAAAGATAAAACAAAAAAGGGAGGACACGCATGAAGCCAAACGTCTATTTTATGGATCTTCGGGCCACACCCAAGGCCAACCTGATCAAGAAGCTCGGAAAGCTGATGGAGGCCGCCGGCCTGGCCGAGACCGTCAAGAAGCGGGACCTGGTGGCCGTCAAGCTGCACTTCGGCGAGATGGGCAACACCGCCTTCATCCGGCCGGTCTATCTTCGAAAAGTTGTTGAAATGCTGAAAAAAGCCGGCGCGCACCCCTTCCTCACCGACGCCAACACCCTGTACGCCGGCACCCGCAGCGACGCCCCCAGCCACCTGATCACCGCCATTCAAAACGGCTTCGCCTACGCCGTGGTGGAAGCCCCCATCGTCATCGCCGACGGGCTTCGGGGCCGCACCGAGCGGGCTGTCCCGGTCAACGGCAAGCACATCGAAGACGCCTACATCGGCGCCGAGATCGTCGAGGCCGACGCCCTGATCTCCGTGGCCCATTTCAAAGGCCACGAGCTGTCCGGCTTTGGCGGCGCCATCAAGAACCTGGGGATGGGCTGCGCCTCCCGCCGGGGCAAGCTGGCCCAGCACTGCGACGTGTCGCCCAAGGTGAGCGAGAAAAAATGCGTCGGATGCGGAGACTGCCTGGAACACTGCTCCCAGGGCGCCATCGCCCTCATTCAGTCCGGAGAAAAGGAAAAGGCCCGCATCGACACGGAAAAGTGCATCGGATGCGGCGAGTGCATCCTGATCTGCCCCAACAGCGCCATCCAGCCCCAGTGGAGCGCCGCCATCCCCGCATTCCTGGAAAAGATGGTTGAATACACCGCGGCGGTTCTGAAGAACAAAGGCAAGAAGGCTCTTTTCATCAACTTCATCACCGATGTTTCTCCCGCCTGTGACTGCTACGGCCATAACGACGCGGCCATTGTCCGGGACATCGGCATCGTGGCCGCAACCGACCCGGTGGCCGTGGATCAGGCCGCGGTGGACCTTATCAACGCCGAGCCGGCCCTTTCCGGCTCCTGCCTTGAAAACAGCAAGGACTGCGATCCGGACAAGTTCAAGGCCCTGTACCCCAAGGTGGACTGGCCCATCCAGCTCGACTACGCCGAAAAGCTGGGCCTGGGCAGCCGGTCTTACGAGCTGGTGAAGATCTGACCCCGTCCCCCTTCAAATCGCCCTCCACAGCGCCGCCGGTGGGCATCATCCTGCCGGCGGCCCTCACGGTGCTGCTCTTTGCCCTGAGCATCTTCCTGCTGATCCTGCCCTTTATGGAGGATCGGCTGATGGAGGGCAAGCGGGAGATGGTCCGGGAGCTGACCGAGGCGGCCTCCTGCACCCTCAAGACCTACGCCGGCCGAGAGGCCACAGGCGAGCTGACCCGGGCCGAGGCCCAGCGAAGGGCCATCGCCCACCTGCGCAACCTGCGCTACGGGCCGGGCTTGAAGGACTACTTCTGGATCAACGACAACCTCCCGCGCATGATCATGCACCCCTACCGGCCGGACCTGGAGGGCCAGGACATCTCCGAATTCACCGACCCCAGCGGCAAGCGCCTCTTTGCGGCCTGCGTGGAGACCGTCCGGGCCGCCGGGGCCGGCTATGTGGATTACCAGTGGCAGTGGATGGACGACCCGAACCGCATCGTGCCCAAGATCTCCTATGTAAAGGGCTTCCCCACATGGGGCTGGATACTGGGCACGGGCATCTATGTGGAGGACGTGCGGGCCGAGATCGCCGGCATGACGCGCCGGCTGTGGATCATGAGCCTTGCCATCGGCCTTGCCATGATCCTTTTGTCCGGCTTCATCGTCTGGCGCGGCCTGATGGTCACCCGTGAGAAGGAGGCCGCCGAGGCCCAGGCCCGGATGCGCCAGAAGCAGCTCTTCCAGGCGTCCAAGATGGTCTCTTTGGGCACCCTGGTCTCCGGCGTGGCCCACGAGATCAACAACCCCATCACCTCGGTTATGCTAAACGCCCCCACCCTAAAGGCCGCCTGGACCGCGGTCCTGCCCATCCTGGACGGCCACCGGGACGAAAAGGGCGACTTCCCCGTCGGCGGCATGCCCTACTCGCTCCTCCGGGACCGCCTCCCGATGATCCTTGACACCATCGCCGACGACGCCCGCCGGGTGCGCGACATCGTCACCGACCTGAAAGACTTCGCCCGGGAAACCCCCTCCGAACACACCGACGACGTGGACCTGAACCGCGTGGTTGAAAAGGCCGCCGGCCTGGTGGGCAACCTTATCCGCAAATCGACGAACCACTTTTCAATAGAAGCCACCACCCCCCTGCCCCGCTTCCGAGGTAACGCCCAGCGGGTGGAGCAGGTGGTGATCAACCTGCTGGTAAACGCCTGCCAGGCCCTGCCAGACAACACCCGCCCCATCCATGTAAAAACCAACACGGCCCCATCCCCCCCGCCCCCCCCAATCGGATGGGTCACCCTCACAGTCCAGGACGCCGGCTGCGGCATGCCCGAAGAAGTCCTCCGCCAGATCAAGGACCCCTTCTTCACCACCCGGCGGGACGCCGGCGGCACCGGCCTGGGCCTTGCCATCTCCGAGCGGATCATGCGGGACCACGGCGGCACCCTGGAGTTCCATTCCGAGCCCGGCCGGGGCACCACGGTGATCGCCCGCTTCCCCATCGTCAAGAAACAGGACATCGCCCCAACCCCACACATCAACCCGATAACGGACGAAACACGCCCATGACCCCGATCCTGAACCCAACCCACCCGATCCTGCTGGTGGACGACGAGCCCTCCATCCTGTTCGCCATCGACACGGCCCTGCGGATGGCCGGCTTCAACAACATCATCACCTGCCAGGACAGCCGGGGCGTGGCCGATATTCTCTCATCCAAAAGCCCCGAATGCATGCTGCTGGACCTGAACATGCCGCACCTTGCCGGCGAGCGCCTGCTGGACACCATCAGCCGCGATTATCCCGAGATCCCGGTGATCATCGTCACCGGCGCCGTGGATGTGGATACGGCCGTGCGCTGCATCAAGGCCGGCGCCTTCGACTACATCCTGAAACCGGTGGAGCAGGACCGACTGATCACCGCCGTTAAACGGGCACTGTCCTTCCAGGAACTCAAGCGCGAGAACCTGG
>JAABTE010000029.1 GCA_011390035.1 Desulfobacteraceae bacterium
GGGAGTCCGGAAACCGGTCGGCGATCACCGCCTTCAGATCCGGCATGAACCGGAAGGTGCCCAGGCTGATCCAGGCTACAGCGGCCGGGTCCACCGCGTCGAAGAGCCGGTCGATCACCTTCCGGTAGTCTTCCTCGCACCCCTCGTACAGCAGGATCGGGTCAAAATGAAAGGCCAGCCGGTATCCCCACCCCTGAACCCGTGCCGCCGCGGCCAGCCGGGCAGACAGGGACGCCGTCCGCCGCTCCTGGGTCCGGATCATGGCCGGGGTGTTGAGGGACCAGGCAAGGATCGTTCGCCCCCTGTGATCCAGCCCCTCCAGCCGGTCCACCGCCGTGGTCTTGGTTTTCAGCTCCAAAGCGGCCCGGTCCTGCCGGCCGAACCGCTCCACCAGCAGGGGGGTAAGATCGGTCCAGGGCTCCCAGATCAGGCTGTCGGTGAACTCCCCCGTGCCGATCCGGCGGAAGGTTCCCGACGCCAGGGCCGCTTCCAGTTGCGCCCAAAGGTCCGCGTGGTTTACGAAGAACTGGAGTACCGGGGGATGAAAGTAGGACTGGAGGATGCAGTAGGAGCAGTCGAGTACGCAGTAGGCGCCGATGTGCAGGATGCCGTAGTCGCAGCAGGTGTAGTGCTGGGTGCCGGGGCACTTGCGGATGAAGGGCCCCCGATTGGCCGTCAGGAACAGTATGCGCTTGCCCGCCCCCCGGGGGTCCGCAGCTCCGGCCACCGCGTCGTAAACGGCCCGGGCATCCGAAACCGTCTCCGCCGGGGCTCCCACCCGGCGGATAATATCCGCGGCCACGGGGTTTCCGGCCACCCGATCATCCAGAAAGATCCGTGAAATCAACGCATTCTCGCTCCGCCCCGAGGGGCGGAGCCATCCGCCTGGAACCGTCGGGGCATCAGCCCCGGATCATCTTGCACGCCAGGTGGCAGGCGCTTTCCAGATCCACCCGGCTCATGTTCAGCACCAGGTGGTACAGGTCGGGCTTTTCGTAATCCTCTTTCCCGAACTTGCGGTAGAGGCTGGCCCGGCGCTTGTCGTCTATCGTCACGGCCTGGGTGGCCTGCTTGCGGTTCATGTTGTAGTGTTCTTCCATGAACCGGATGCGATCCTCCAGGCCGCTTACCAGCAGCAGGTGAATGGCGCCGGAAAAGTTCTGCAGGATGTACTGCCCGCCCCGGCCGATGATGACGGCGTTGCCCCCCTCGGCGATCTTGGTGATCACCTTGTGGAGCATGTCCACATAGATTTCCTCGTCTATGTAGCCCCGCTCGTTGCTCAGGATGCGGTCCACCAGGCTTTTGGAGACCAGGCCTGAAACGAACCGCTGGAAGGCCGAGCCCGCCTCCTTTTCGATGGATTCCACCCAGGTCCGGGAGACCTTGGCCTTGGTGGCCACCATCTGGATCAGTTCATTGTCCACGAAGCTGTAGCCCAGCTCCTTTGCGATCATCTTGCCCAGGGTCCGGCCGCCGGCCCCGAATTGTCTGGAGATCGTTATCACCGCCATCCCAAATGCCTCCTTTTCCAGGTTAGACGCTAATCGATTGAGTTTTAAATGATTTCAGGCGCAAGCACCGCCGTCATCCGGATGGAAGTCGGAACGTCGAGCCATCATGGAAGTGTATATCAGATTATGCCAATGAAATCAAAATTTAATTTAGATTGAAATTTCTCGATTCGCTTGAAGATCTCCTTGAGCATGGTCTGCTCGATGTTGGACAGCGACTTGGGGTTGATGTAGTTGTCCGGCGGCGCCTTTTCCTCCAGGGCGGCGGTCACCTGGCGCATGAAGCGCACCTGCAGCAGAAAGCCGTAGCCCTGCTGCATCTCGTTGTACTCCTCCCAGGTGAGCGCGTTGCGGATGTACAACTGGTGGAGCCGCTCCAGGGTGTTGGTCTCGGCGATGGCGTTGTTCAGGGCGTAGATCCGGGCCATGTCCACGATGGGCTGCATGGCGCTTTTTATGTCCAGCTTGTTGCGGTGTTCGCCCTTGGATTCCACCACGAAATTCCGGAAAAAGCCCAGGGGCGGCTTAAAGTGCAGGGCGTTTTCCGTCATGTGGCGGAAAAAGCCGGACCAGCCCTTCAGCGAGCCGAAAAGATACTGGCGCAGGTTGTCCACCAGGGCCCCGTCGCCGTGGCCGAGGCGGAAGTCGAAGAAGATGGATGCCTGGAGCAGGTCCTCGGCCTCGGCGGTGTGTATCCATCCGCTGAAGTAGTGCTTCCAGGCCGAAAGGGGCTGGCACCACTGGGGGTTCTGGGCCATGATGCCGCCCTCGCAGTAGGCGTAGCCCACCTGGTCCAGCCAGCCGCACACCTTTTTTCCCATGGCCAGAAAATACTCCCGGACGGCCTCGTGGCGCTGTTCCGGCACATCCTCGTAAACGATGGCGTTGTCCTGGTCGGTTTTTAAAGTCTGCTCCCGCCGGCCCTCGCTGCCCAGGATCATGAAGGCGAAGCGGGCCGGCGGGGCCCCCATCTCCCGGATGGCCCGGGTCGCCAGCTTTGTCAGGATGGTGTCGGAGATGGCGGTGATGAAGCGGGTGACGTTGTCGGCCTTGGCGCCGCTCTGGATCAGGCTCTGGATCAGCTCCGGCATCTGCCGGTGCTTTTCAATGATGGTCTCGAGGCTGTCGGCCTCGGTCAACTCCCGCACCAGGAAGAAGGGGGACTTGCCCTGGGCTGTCAAAAGGTCCCGGTTGCTCACCACGCCCACCACCTTGCCGTCGGTGTCGGCCACGGCCAGGTGCTTTACGTTCTCCTGCATCATGACCATCAGGGTCTCGAAGATCTGTGCCTGGGCCGGGATGGTCTTTAAAGGGCTGGACATGATGTCGGCCACCGGCTTGTCGATGCCGTATCCCTGGGCGATCACCTTGCGCCGCAGGTCGTTGTCGGTGACGATGCCCGCAAACCCGCCGTCGGCGTCGGTCACGAGGATGGAGCTGCACCGGCGACGGCTCATCGCGGCGGCGGCCTGCTGGATGGGGGTCTGCCGGTCGCAGGTTACCAGATTGGCGTTGTAGAAGCTTGAGACCGGCCGGTTGAAGAAATGGAGGGCTTCCTCGTGGGGCCGCATCGACTGGGCGATGATCTGGGCGTAGGTCCTATCCATCATCCGCTTTCCGAAGGTGTCGGAAAAAAAGCCGGCGAAATCCGAATTCCGGCCGCACAGATCGAGAAAATCGGCCGTGGGGAACTGGTAAAAGTCGGTCTCCTCGATGGTCTTTAAGGTTCGCACCGCCAGGCCCTCGTTCATCAGGATGCTGATGCCCCCGTAAAGATCCCCCTCGCTTATGACCGCCCGGAGGGTCTTTTTGTCCTTTTCCTCATAGTAGCGCTCCGCGGCGCCCTTGATCACGATATGCAGGTGATCCAGCTTCGATCTGCCCTGGGCGAACAGCACGATATCGGCGGGATGGCGGACCCGCTGGAGCTGGAGGGCCACCGCCTCCAGCTCCTCTTGGGGCAGAAAGGAGAAGGGGGTGACGCCGGACATAAAGCGAATGGCCTGGTTGGCGGCGATGATGGCGGCATAGGACTCATCTTCCATCTGATTCTGGAATATGTCCATAAAAAACTGTCGGAAGCTCCGGTGGCGGTCGCACAGCCCCCGGAAGACCTCCGCGGGAAGGCCGACCAGGGTCGAGTCCCGGTCCACCGCCACCGTTCGCACGGAATAGGCGCTGTTGACCAGAATGGATATCCCCCCGAAGATCTCCCCGGCCTCCAGCAGGCGCTCCTGCGTGCGCTGGCCGTCCCGATCGTAGTAAAGGCGCAGGGCGCCTTCCCGGATCACCCACACGTTGTCGATGCGGGTGCGGCCCTGAACGGAGATGATGGCCCCGCCGGACTGGGTGATGACAAAGGCCCGTTCCGCCGCCGGCGCCCGCTCCTTTGCGGTCAGCTCGGAAAAGGGCGGCGTTTGGGCCAGAAAGCGGGAAACATCGATACTCATGGGCGTAATGGACCTCCTTGATCCGGCTTTTCGATCCGGACGCGGTTGCGCGTCAGTACTTGAGTCGGGCGTAATAGGTCTTTCTGGAGGCGGCCACCGCCTCCCGGAGGGTGCGGATGCCCGCCTTTTCCAGCAGGGGCAGCAGCCGCAGGAAGACCTCTCCGGCGCAGATGGCGTCCCCGAGGGCCGTGTGCCGGCCGATGATCCGGATGCCCAGCCGCTCGGCTATGGACTCCAGGGTGTGCTTCCGCTGGGCCGGATGGACCACCGCCGACAGCAGCAGGGTGTCAAGCACCGGGTTGATGAAGCGCGTGCCGGCCAGGGCCTCTTTCACCTGGAACATGCGCATGTCGAAGGCGACATTGTGGCCCACCAGCACGGTCTCTTCGGCGAATTTGGCGAACAGGGGCAGCACCTTGTGGATGGCGGGCTTGTTTTTCAGCATCTCCGGCTGAATGCCGTGGATCTTCACCGATTCGTAGGGCACCTCCCGCAGGGGGTCCACCAGTTGGTCAAAGCTCTCCCGCCGCAGCAGCCGGCCGTTTACGATGCGCACGGCGCCGATGGAGATGATCTCGTCGGTCTCCGGGCTCAGGCCGGTGGTTTCGGTGTCAAAGACCGTGTAGGTCAGCTCCTTCAAGGGCCGTTGATCCAGCTCCGGCGTCTGGCCCGGCTGGTTGAACAGGTCGAAGTCGAAGAATTCGGGCCGGCTGTCCGGACGGATGCGCATGGAGGGCTGGCTCGGGCCGCAGTCCTTGCTCACCAGGGGCAGGAAGAACCGGAGGGAGGGCCGCTTTTCGGCGCCCTCGCAGGCGGCGCACCAGATCTGGGCGTCGTGGTGGGCCATCACCTCCCGGAGGGAAAGGCCGATGCCCTCGTTTTCCAGCAGCAGGGGCTGGGCCTCCCATCGCCGCAGGGTCTCGATGGACAGGGAGCGGCCCTCCCAGGAGATGTCGATCTGAACGTAGCGGGGCTTTTTTTCAAACCGGCACTCGAAGCTCCTGTGGCCCGTCTCCCTGCTCAGATGGTCCAGCACATACAGCACAGACAGGATAATGGCATAGCTGTCCACCTTTGTCCAGCACGGCTCTTTCATGGGCTTGAGCCTGAGGTTGAGCTTTAGCTTCTCTTCGGCCTTGCGCCGGATGGTTTCGAACAGATCGGCCACGGGCATGGCCACCACGGGCCAGTGCATGCGCATGTGGCGCTCGTATTCCGCCGCGGTCTCGTTGGCCACCCCGCCCAGTCGCAGGGCCTCCTCATGGATGATCCGCTGGAGATGGGAGCGCTTTTCCGGCGCCATGTCCGGGTATTCCACGATAGCCTCGATGCCCGAGCGGATGCCGGCCAGGGAGGCCCGGATGCGGCGCAGCAGGGTCTGGAGAAGGTAGTCCAGCCGGCGCTCGGTCTCGATGCTGTCTGTGATGTCGTATAATATAAGGATGAAGCCGCCCACCTGGTCCGGCTGGTCCCGATTGAGAATGGGCACCGTTTCGGCCCGCAACAGCCGGCCGTCCGGCGCCACCACGGCGAAATAGGCGGCCACGTTGCGCTCCTGGCGGGCGAACTTTTCGGCGATCTCGTCCAGGGCGTGCAGGATCAGGTTTTCGTCGATGACGCTGAAAATGGACCGGCCCAGGCCGATGAACCGGCTGGACGGATCTCCCCCGCCGGCCTGGCCGTCGGGGCCCAGGAAGTTGCGGGCCTGCTTGTTGTAAAAAAGGATGCGGCCGTCCGCGTTGCAGATCAGCACGCCCTCGGGCAGCTCGGACATGAAGGAGGCCAGCAGGTTTTTCTCCTCCTCGGAATCGGCCCGGGCCGCCTGGATCTTCTGGCCGATGTTCTTCCGAAGGGCTTCGAAGGCCTCGGCCCCCTCGTTGATGATGGCCGCCAGCCGCGAGATATCCCGGCTCCCCTCGGTTTTCACCCGGTGGGACGGATTGACCGAATGGATCACCCGCACCTCCTCGGCAAGCCTGCTCACCGGGATGATGTAGTTGTGGAAGATGCCGTCCAGTGCGAATACGAAGCCTGTGAGCAGCAGGAATATGGCGATGAAGATGTAGGCGAAGTGGTGCTTGAAGAGGTCGATGAGCAGCCGCTCTTCATCCGGCGTCAACTGCCGCCAGAAGAAAACGGTGAGGATGGAGATGAAAAGGCCCGTCAGGCCGATGGAGACGCCTGCGAACCACCAGAATTTGTTCTTGGGGATCATCTGCCCCCCCGTCAGGTCAGCAGCCTTCGGGCGCGGGCTACAACGTCCGCGTTGGAAAAGGGCTTTACGATGTAGTCGTCCGCGCCCAACGAGAGGCCCTTGGCCATATCCATGTCCTGGCCCATGGCGGTGAGAAAGAGGATGCGGATACTGTCGCCGCCGGCCAGGTCCCGGATGCGCTGGCAGGTCTCGAACCCGTCGATGCCCGGCAGCATGATGTCCAGCAGCACCAGGTCGGGGGGCTGTTCCGCGGCGGCGGCCACCGCCTCCTCGCCCGACGTGGCCACCCGGACCGCGTAGCCCTTTTGTTCCATCAGAAACTGCAGCGGCACCACGATGTTCGGCTCATCGTCCACGATCAGGATGTTATGCGGCATGGTCCTTCCTTTCGCATCGGCCGGAGACAGAAATCCCGCCGGCCCGGATGGGAATGGGACCGGCGGGACAAGTGTCAGCGATTAGGGTTGATTATCCCCACATGCCCCAGCCGAAAGAGGCCGTGAAGAGAATGGCGAATGTAACGAGTCCGATCACCCAGAAGTCTTCCTGTTTCATGCGATCCACCTCCTATGGATTTAAACTTCCTTGACCACGATGTTGGTTTCCTTGTCTGCCCGCTCGATCTGCCTGGCGCTTGTGGTGGACATCTCGGCCTTGAAGCACAGGGCCCACATCATGATGACGCCCATGATCCACCAGAAGATCTGCCAGGACCACAGGGGCGTGAAGCCCGCGAAGGAGAAGGCGTTGTTGCCCAGGATGCAGGCGGGTCCGATGGCGAAGAAGTACCAGGTGGGGACCACGATTTTCATGGCCTTTCGCCACTTTTTGCCGGCTTCCGTGGGCTCGTCCACGCTATCGAGCCAGGTGCGCATTTCCAACTGTCGATCGATGGTCTCCTGTGTGTCCGTAACGCCGGCTGCCTTCACGGCGTACGCCACGGCAAGGCCCACGAAGGTGCCCCAGAAGGCGCAGTGCATGGACAAGGGGCTCGGCCAGACCTTGTAGGTGAGAAAGACCGCCAGCATGCCCGCCAGAACGCCCAGCATGGCGCCCTTGGACGGGAACTTGAAGCCCCAGATGACGCCCACCAGCAGCACGTACATGACAAAGCCGAAGGCGGTTGCCAGCGCTCCCAGTATAACGAGGGCCGCTGTGGATGTAAGACCCACGGCCAGGGCCAGAACCGTCAGAACGGTGGCCAGAAGCCGGTTTACCCAGATCTGCTCGGAGTCGCTCACGTTCTGATTCTTAATCTTTCTCCAGTACACGTCCCGCAGCAGGATCGACCCGCCGGTGCCGATGTACGGGGCGGCGGTGGAGTGAATGGCCGCGATTGCGCCCATGAACACCACGCCCAGCATAACCGGGGGCAGGAACTGCTTCATGAGGATGGGAACGATCCGGCGGTCGTTAAGGCCGCCGATTTCCTCGGCGATCCGCAGGAAGTCAGCGTTGCCGGTCACCTGGAGGATCTTGGCGCCCATGCCCTGGAAGGCGGTGAAGTAAAACAGGGCGAAGCCCACCACGAAGGTGGACATGAATGCCTGCTGCCAGGCCAGGGGCTTGGGGGACTTGATGCCGAAGGTCCACATGGTGAAGGCCGGCGAGGACTGGATGCCCATAAGGGCGAACATGTAGGTGAGGATCATCACCGCGGTCCAGGCGGATTCGCCCTGGGCGCCGCCCAGGCCGAAGTTGATCACCCGGGGCACATGGAGCATCTTTTCGCCCAGGCCGTGAGCGGCCGAGGAGAACTGGCCCCATCCGCCGAACTGATTGGAATGGATAACGAAGAAGCCCAGAATGATGATGCCGCCCACCAGCAGGATGAACTGGATAACGCCCACCCAGGTGGAGGCCTTCATGCCGCCGGTGCAGACATAAAACCAGACGATGAAGGCCAGGAACAGGGCGCCGAAGGTGAAGGGCACGCCCGCGATGACGTTGAACAGGGCGCCGGCCGCCATGAGCTGAACCGCCGAGTAGAAGACGGAGTACAGAACGGCGGTGGTCACCACCAGCCAGCGGATGCCTTCGTTGTTATAATAGTAGGCGTACATGTCGCCGGGGGTGATGAACCCGTAGCGCTTGCCCAGCAGCCAGGTCCTCTTGGAAAAGAAGGTCCCGGTGATGGGAATGGTCAGAACGTAAAAGGAGGCAAAGGCGTAGGCCAGACCGTCCCGCCATATCAGGCCTGGATGGCCGATGAAGGTCCATCCGGAGAACGATGCCGCGGTTGCCGCCATCAGAAACGCGAAGAAGGGAATGGACCGGCCGGCGATGGCATAGCCGGAGGATGTCTTTTCCGTGAAGTATCCCTTCAGTCCCCAGTAAAAACAATAGATGATGTATATGCCAAGAAATACGTAAACCCAAAAAGTCCCACTCATTTTTTTTATCCCTCCTGTGCCGTCGGTCTAGAGATTTTGACTGGCAAATGCTTCGCTGACGCCCGAATCGTTCTGGTACGGGATTTTCACCTCCTTTCCTTAGTGTTTGGGCGGCGGCCGGGCCGCCGCCCGATGTGTTGGAAAAAACATGGGGCCGATGGATCAGTCCTGCACCATCTTGGTAATGTGCTCCACGATCTCGGGGTTTGCCAGCGTCATCACATCGCCAACGTCGCTCTTGTTGGAGATGGCGCCGAGCACCCGGCGCATGATCTTGCCGGAGCGGGTCTTGGGCATGTCGGGCACGATCCAGACCTTGCGCGGCCGTGCGATGGCGCCGATTTCCCTGACAATGGCCTGGGAGATCTTCTTGGCCAGCTCGTCTGTGGCTTCAAAGCCCGGCCTGAGGGAGACGTACAGATCCGGCTCCTTGCCCTTGATCTCGTGCCTGACGGGCACCACCGCGGCCTCGGCCACCTCGGGCACCACCAGGGCGGCCGACTCGATCTCCTTGGTTCCCAGCCGGTGGCCGGACACGTTGATCACGTCGTCGATCCGGCCCAGGATCCGCACATAGCCGTCAGAGGCCATCACCGCCGCGTCACCGGTCAGGTAGGGCCAGTCGCGCCAGTCCGTGCTCTTGGGGTCCTTGCAGTAGCGCTCGAAGTACTGGCGCACGAACCGGTCCCGGTCGCCCCAGATGGTCTGGAACATGCCGGGCCAGGGGTTCTGGATGCAGATGTTGCCTGCCTTGCCCGTGCCGGCGGGTACTTCATTGCCCTCGTCGTCAAAGATGATGGGATGGATGCCGGGCATGCCGGGGCCGGCCGAGCCGGGCTTCATGGGCTTCAAGGCCGGCAGGGTGGAGCAGAGGAAGCCGCCGGTCTCGGTCTGCCACCAGGTATCCACGATGGCCGCCTTCTTCTTGCCCACCACCTCGTAGTACCACTTCCAGACCTCCGGCTCGATGGGCTCGCCCACGGTGGTCATGTGCTTGAAGTAGTAGTTGTACTTTGCCGGCTCGTCCGGCCCGATCTTCCGCAGGGCCCGGATGGCCGTGGGGGCGGTGTGGAAGATGTTCACATCCAGGTCCTGGGCGATGCGCCAGCAGCGGCCCGCGTCCGGATAGTTGGGAATGCCCTCGTACATGACCGAGGATGCGCAGATTGCCAGCGGGCCGTAAACGATGTAGGAGTGGCCCGTGATCCAGCCGATGTCGGCCATGCACCAGTACACGTCCTCCGGATGGATGTCCTGGACGTACTTGGAGGTGCCGGCCACATAGGCCAGGTAGCCGCCGGTGCCGTGCTGGCAGCCCTTGGGCTTGCCGGTGGTGCCGGAGGTGTACATCAAAAACAAAGGGGCCTCGGCCGGCATGGGAACCGGGGCGATGCGGACGCCGTAGTATTTCTTCAGCTCTTCGTTGACAAAGTAGTCCCGGCCATCCACCATGGGGGTGTCCCCCGAGTACTTGCCCGGATACCGCTGCCACACCAGCACCTTCTCGATCTTCTGGCCTTCCTTGGCCGCCTCGGCCACCGCGGTGTCCGCCTTCTCCTTGTGGTCCAGCAGCTTGCCGCCCCGGTAGTAGGCGTCCATGGTGATCAGCACGGTGCTGCCCGAGTCCACCACCCGGTCCGCGGCCGCCTTGCCGGAGAAGCCGCCGAACACCTGGGAGTGGATCACGCCCAGCCGGGCGCAGGCCAGCATGGTGATGGGCAGATCCGGGGTCATGGGCAGGTGCAGCGTCACCCGGTCGCCGGCCTTCAGGCCGCAGAAGTCCTGGAGCAGGGCGGCCATCTCGTTGACCCGAACATACAGCTCCTGGTAGGTGATGTGCTCGGTCTTTTCCTCCACCAGCTCGGGGACGAAATGGATGGCTGTTTTGTTCTTGTTCTTTGCCAGGTGCCGGTCCACGCAGTTGTAGGAGGCGTTGATCTTGCCGCCCTTGAACCACTTGAAGCAGGGGGCGTCGCTGGTGTCGAGGATCTCGGTCCAGTACTCGTCCCAGTCCAGAAGATCCGCGTACTCCTTGAAGCAGTTGGGGAAGTTGTCCAGGCTGAACCGATCGTAAATCGTCTCGTCGGCCATGTTCGCCTGGGCGATGAACTTCACCGACGGCATGATCACCCCCTCCTCCTGCCAGTGGACAGCGATCTGAGCTTCTGATGTTTCAACGACTTCTCTTTCTTCTCTTTCTTCCGCCATTGTCATCCTCCTGAAACGTTTGGGTTTTGAAGGTTTATGATACACCGCCTGCCGATTTGCTTTTTGGACCGGCTTCCGGTTTCTTCCGGATGCCCCGGCCGAAGATCTCGAACGCCACCTCCAGGGTCTGCTTCACATAGTTTTTCTCGTTGTTGATGATCCGCTTGCTCTCTTCCCACAGCACCACTCCGGAGAAGATGGCCCAGACGATGCCGGCCAGGGCGATGGGATGCTCGTCGATGAACTCGCCGTCGGCGATGCCCGCCTCGAAGAGCCGGGCCGTGGTCTGGATGGAGCTTCTGGAAAGCGCCTTGATGCTGTCGAGCAGCTCGGGGCTCAGGTTCTTGAGGGTCTCGCTGGACTGGAGGTGGAACATGTTGATGAGCATCACCGGGTCAAACTCGTAAACATCGTACATGGCCTCTTTCAGGGCCGTGATCCGGTTCCGGGGGCGCATCTCCTTTTCGCTGTTGACGATGTGGTCCAGCCGGATGTTCAGGTACTGCAAGATGCGGAGGGAGAGAGAGGAAAACAGCTCATCCTTGTTCTTGAAGTAGAGGTACAGGGTGCCGGGGCTCAACTCGGCCTCCTTGGCAATGTCCTCCATGGTCGCCTTGCTCAAGCCCTTGTCGGAGAAAACACGCTTGGCTGCAACCATGATTTGTTGTCGTCTTCGTTCTCTTTCTCGTTTTTTTCGTTCCTGTATTCCCATAATTTACTGAATGCTATTTAGTTGTTTGTGGCTACTATGGGATATGCGAAACGTTTAGTCAAGAGAAAAATTCATTTTTTTTAAAAAACATAAAAAAAAATTTCCCGTCAGTTTTTAAATTATTAGATGTGTAATAAAACAGAGTGGTTATAAAAGCGCCCTGACGGGTGGATGCCCTTTCGCCCATCCCGTTCACAGGCCCCATCCGGGTTCAAACGCCTTGAATGAGAATGAACCGCGCACGGAAAAACGGCGGGATAACCCGGCCCGGGAACCGGCCCTCAGCCCAGGATTCGGATCAGGGCATCGGCCCTTGACAGCTCCCGGAGGGTTTCGATGTGGCGGGCCAGTTCGGCCGGGGTGGAAAATTCGAGTTGAAAGGTGAACCGGCCGGATTCGAAGGCCGGCGGCGGGGCGAGGCGGATCTCGGGGGGCAGGGACAGCCGCCGCCGGTCTCGCTCGAAGGCGGCCTCGGCGGCGGAGAGGGCGGGGTAGCGGCGGGCCCGCAGCAGGGCGCGGAGGGCCTCGGCGCGCTGGTTGCGATCCCTTCCCGGGTCCTCGATGGCGGCGGTCATCTCCGGCGCGTTCAGGACCGCTGTCAAGGCGATGCCGTCCCGCAGGGCGATCTCCCGCGCCATGAGCAGGATCTCTCGCTGCTTGTTGAGCCCCGGCCGCAGGTCGCGGAACAGGCGGGCCAGGGTGCTGCCGTCGGCCGGGTCCAGGCGTGCCAGGGAGAGGGCCATCGCAAGGGGGATGGCGCCGTCGGCCACGCCCCGGCGGATGGGCTCGGGCAGGTCGCACAGGGGGCGGGTCTTGCGGATCCATTCCGCGCTCCCGGGCAACCCGGCCGCCGCCGCCAGCGCGGGAAGCGCTTTCGGGTCCGGCGCGAAGCGCTCCAGCAGGCGCAGGGCCCGGCTCGATTCGATCAGGCTCAGGGGCCGGCAGAGGGCGTTGTCCGCCACGGCGGCCAGGGCCCGATCCAGATCGGTTCCCCGGTGCAGGCGGGCGGGGATGACGTCCATTCCCAGCCTGACGCAGGCGGCAATGCGCCTGAAGCCGCTGATGATCCGGTATAGGCCGGCGCCGTCCCCGGGGGGAGTTGCCTGTTGGGCCGCCGGGTCCGGCGGTCCTATCAGGGGGGGCTGGAGCAGGCCCAGCCGGCGGATCGATTCGGTCAGCGCATCGGACGGGGCATCGGTCAGAGCATTGGTCAGAGCATTGGTCGGGGCATCGGTCAGCGCATCGGGCGGGGCATCGGTCAGAGCATTGGTCGAGGCATTGGTCGAGGCATCGGTCTGAGCATCGGGCGGGGCGTCGGCCGCCTCGGGTCCCGCCGGGTCGGAGATCCGGAAGGTGGCGTCGCCGACGTCGATGGAGGCCAGGGCCACCCGGGCGTCGGCGACGATGGGGTCTTCCGATTCCATCAGATATAATCCGGCGCGGTTCCTGTGAGCCGGCGGAGGGCCTCGAGGTATTTTTCCCGGGTGTTGGCGATGACCGCCTCCGGAAGACGGGGGGCGGGGGGCCGCTTGTTCCATTTAATGGATGTGAGGTAGTCCCGCAGGTACTGCTTGTCGAAGCTGGGCTGGCCGCCGCCGGGCCTGTAGGAGTCCACGGGCCAGAAGCGGGAGGAATCGGGGGTGAGGGCCTCGTCGATGAGGATCAGCCGGCCATCCTCCGCCTGGCCGAACTCGAACTTGGTGTCGGCGATGATGATCCCCTTTTCCAGGGCCAGCTCCGCGCCCCGGCAGTAGATGGCCATGCTCAGGTTCCGGGCCTTTTCCGCCAGGGGCCGGCCGATGCGCCGGACGGTCTCTTCAAAATCGATGTTGATGTCGTGGGCGCCCGCCTCCTCCTTGGTGGAGGGGGTGAAGAGGGGCTCGATCAACTGGCCGCTCTCGGCCAGCCCCGGCGGCAGGACGAGGCCGCAGACGCTCCCGCCTTGAAGGTAGGACTGCCAGCCGGAGCCGGTGATGTAGCCCCGCACCACGCACTCGATGGGCAGCGGACGGGTCTTTTTCACCAGCATGCTCCGGCCCCGCAGGGTGTCGGCGTAAGGCCGGCATTCCGCCGGAAAATCGGCCACGATCAGGTGGTTTTCCACCAGCGGCTCCATCACCGAGAACCAGAACAGGGAGATCTGTGTGAGGATCGCCCCCTTTCCGGGGATCGGGTCCGGCATCACCACGTCATAGGCGCTGATGCGGTCGGTGGCCACCATCAGCAGGGCGTCTCCAAGGTCGTACAGATCCCGCACCTTGCCCCGCTTGAGCAGCTTCAGGTCGGGAAAATCGGTTTCAAACACGGCGTCCGCCACTTTTGCGACTCCTTTTTTTTAAGGACTTTTTCAGATCCGGCCCTGGAGCCTTTTGAACAGAACAATGAAGTGTTTCAGTATCTTTTTGGCCTCCTGGTCCATCTGGTTGAACTGGATGCCGTCCTCGTAAGGATTCGGCGCCCCGTCGTCCGCCGGCGCCCCGGGGCGGACGTGAACCACCTGGCCCGGGATCTCCACGAGGGTCTCCTCGAGGGCCAGGGTCACCGACACGGACTGGCCGATGACCATGGGCGCGTGGGTTTCCAGCAGGACGCCGGACTCGGAGATGTTGAGCGTCCGGCCCATGCCCTCGGCCACCGGCCGATCGTCTTCCTCCACAAGGAAATGGGACAGATTCTTCGAGTCGATCCGGATGTGTCTTCGTTTTTCAATTCCCATCGCTGATTACGCTTTCCTTAGGTCGGGTTCATCCTGTTTTCTTCTGCCTGGCGCGCTTCAAAAAATCGTAGGGAAGCCGCGAGGTCACCATCACGGTGGTGGCCACGCTCTCGATCAGGTTCCGGAGCATGGGGTTGAGCTGGGCGAACTCCTTCTTGAGCTGCTCGGCGTCCGGCTTTTCCGGCTTGAAATCGGGCGTCACCAGCACGGAGGCCGCGAAGGCCTCGTGGCCGATGTCCAGAAAGGGCACCTTTCCGATGAAATCCTTCTCCCCGAGGCGGGACAGCAGCAGGGGGCCGGCATCGGTCTGCTGGACCACATAGGCCTCGCCCTGGGCGATGGTGTAAAACTCCTCAAGGGCGCCGGACCCCTGGCGGATCGCCGGTTTGAGATCCTTGGGCATCCCCCGCATGGGGTCCTTGCCCTCGTAAAGGGCCACCATGTTTTCGATCACCTCCCGAAACCGGTTCTCCATGCTCTTTAAAATCAACCGCATCCGCGAGGAGATGGCGGCGTATTCCGCCGTCAGCCGCTGGGTGTCCAGCACCCCG
>JAABTE010000283.1 GCA_011390035.1 Desulfobacteraceae bacterium
CGGCCGGATCATAGCCCTCATCACCCCCGGCATCTTCTCCGGCATCATTCCCGGCATCTTCTCCGGCATCTTCTCCGGCATCTTCTCCGGCATCATCCCCGGCATCATCTTCGGCATCATCTTCGGCATCAGGCCCGGCATCAGGCCGCGCATGTCGCCGGATGGCAGGGGTTCTTCCAGTGTTTCGGCATCTTCCCAGAGTCCCATCAACCGGCTCATGTGCGCCTGGGTGGTGACAAGCTCCCCCACCAGGTCGATGAGCAGGTCCAGCTTTTTCGATTCGATCCGGATGCTGGTATCCCGACGGCCCCGGGCCCGATACTGCTGCTTGAGGGCCTCGGAAAGCCGATCGGCCCGGACAATGCCCGAGGAGACGAAGACCTGCCGGATATCGCGCTGGATGGGACCCAGTATGCGGTTGATGTCCTCCGGCGCCGCGTCCCCGCGCTCCATCAGGATGTCCCCCAGCCGCGGAATCAGGTCGTCGCCGTCAATGGGCGGCTCGCCCTCCATGACCTCGATGGAGATCTGCCCTCCCTCCCGGGCGAATATGAAGGCATCCTCGATCTCCATCCGGTCTCTGGCCGTGACCAGCAGGATGTCCCAGGACAGGCCGCACGCCTCCGGATTCATCTGTTCCAGGGGAAGCAGCCGGTCGGTCCGGGCCGAAGCGACACAGGGGCCCAGTTTCCGCAGATCCGCCAGGATTCGGCTGGGATCGAGCCCGTTTTTCATCATTGCATCCCAGGGCCGGAAATAAATATGGAACAGGATCTCCGGGCCGGCGGGCGCTTCAGGCGGCGAGGGCGACAACGCCTCTTGCCTGGTCGCGGCCAGGGCGGCGCTCCCGGCGCCGGCGGAAAGGCCGGACAGGGCGCCGGCGATTCGCCGGCCCGCCTCGGCATCCGCCGGCCGGGATTCATCCGCCGCCTCGAACATGGCCTTGATATGGTCCCGGGAGGCCAGGATCAGGTCGATGAGATCCACGGTGACGGGAATTTTTCCATCCCGCGCCGATGCCAGGGCGGTTTCCACCTCGTGGGTGAATCCGGCGATTTCGGCGTAACCGAACATGGCGCCGGAGCCCTTTAGGGTATGCATGTCCCGAAAGATCCGGTTCAGCGCCTCCAGGTCGGCCGGGTCCCGCTCCAGATCCAGCGCCGCCATCTCGATATCGGCCAGCAGCTCCTCGGCCTCCTGGCGGAATGTTTGATTGAAGCGGCTGAAGCCGGCCATCGCCCGTCCCTCCGCCCGCTGGCTCTCAGGGCTTCCCGGAAAGGGGCAGGCGGATGGTGAAGGCGCTGCCCCGGCCGGGCTCGGAGACCACGTCGATGCCCCCTCCGTAAGCCTCCACCATCTCCCGGGCCGACGCCAGCCCCAGCCCCGTTCCGGTGGGCCGGTCATCGGCTGCGGTGAGGGGCTTTGTGGTGAAAAAGGGGTTGAAGATCCTTTTCATGACCGCCTCGGTAATGCCGTGACCGGTATCAGAAAGGCGGATCAGGATGGTGTCGCTCTCGCAGCGGCTTTGTATCGTCAGCTCGCGCTTGTCGCTGGCGTGCATGGCCTCGATGGCGTTTTTTATCAGGTTGCCTAAGATCTGACTGAAGTGAGACTCCTGGCCCCACAGGGGCGGCAGGGGGGAAAGGTCCACCCGCGTGAGTACCTCATGCTTGAAAAATCGGTTGGATCGGAAAAACTCAAGTTGCAGGTGGATCACCTCGTTCAGGTCCACCGGCGCCAGCTCCGCCCCGTCTCTCAGGGAACCGGCGCTGAGGATGGCGCCGATGATCCGCTTCATCTGGGCCGCGGCCTTACGCATGTTCATGATCCGCTTGTTGTCCGGATGCTGCATGGCCAGCAGCTCGGCGTTGCCCATGATGGCCTGGAGCGGGTTGTTCAGGTTATGCACGATCCCGGCGGCGTATCGGCCGATGGCGGCCATCTTTTCCGAATGGACGAGCTGCTCGGTGCGAACCCGCACCTGCTCGTTGAGCTTTTCGTTAATGGCAAAAAGCTCGTCTTCCACGGTCTTGAGCCGCATGAAGACCCGCACCTTGGCCATCAGCTCCTCGGGCTTGAAGGGCTTGCCCAGGTAATCGTCCGCCCCGGCCTCATAGCCGGTCAGGCGCTCTTCCAGGGTGGCGCGGCTGGAGACCATCAGGATCTTGACAAAGCCAAGGGCGCCATCCGCACGCAGCTTCCGGCACACGGTGTAGCCGTCCATCCCGCCCATCATCACATCCAGCAGGATCATATCGGGGCGGAACGCGTACACCCTTTCCAGGGCCACCTCTCCGCTGGGCACGTCCAGAACGGCGTAGTCCTCGGCCAGTGTTTCCCGGATGGCGGCCCGGATGGAGGCCGAATCGTCCACCACCAGGATCCGGCCGCCGTTCACGGCAGTGCCCTCGGCCGCCCCGGCTCAAGTCCCGGCACTTTCAGGCTCCGCCCACGCGGGCCACGGCGCGGATTTCCACCAGCGCGTCCCTGGGCAGGCCCGCCACTTCCACCACCGCCCGGGCCGGCTTGTGCCGATCGAAGTATTCCGTGTAGATCGCGTTGAATTCCTCAAACTTTTTAATATCGGTGACAAACACGTCAACCGAAAGCACATCGGACAGCGTGGCGCCGGTGGCCTCCACGATGGCGCGCATGTTCTCGATGGCCCGACGCGCCTGGACGCCGAATTCGGGGCCCACCATCCGGCCGGTTTCCGGATGGAGACCGATCTGGCCGCTGACGAACAGAAAGGGCGGGGAGACGATTCCCTGGCTGTAGGGGCCTATGGCGCTAGGGGCCTGGGAGGTTTGGATAAACTGCATGGCGAATTCTCCGTTTGAAGGGTGGCCGAAATTTGGTTCCGCGAATCTTCCCTCCTTAATACAAAAGGTGGGGGGAAAGAGTCAAGCGCCATCATGCGGGCGGAGCCGGGCCGGGCGTGTCCGGGGGAACGGGTCCGGAATGAAAATACGCGGCTTTCAGGCCCCGAAGGCAAAAATAGATGCGACTTATGGTAATTCCTGGTAATTTATGGTTATGATATCGGGGTGCGGCGTTTGCGCATTGACAGTAAATGTCATTTTGATTAAGGATGGTTTTCAAATGAAGCGCCGGAGTCCCATATGAAAAAAGACAAGACCAGAACGCCTCCCATCGACGCGGGCCGCCTGTTGAGTACCCGGGAGGTGGCCCATTTTCTGAACATCAACGAAAAGATGGTGTACGCCCTGATCTCGGAAAAGGGCCTGCCGGCCAGCAAGATCACCGGCAAATGGCTCTTCCCCCGCCACCTGGTGGAAC
>JAABTE010000284.1 GCA_011390035.1 Desulfobacteraceae bacterium
GACGCCGAGCCGTGCCTGGGAACACTGGTGATCACGGGCAGCAACGATCTGCTGCTGGACAGGCTGATCAACCTCTTTAATCAGCTAAACAAGGATCTGATCGCCGTGTTCGGCAATCTCGGCAGCATGGGCGGGCTCCGGGCCCTGCGCCAGAATCGATGCCACATGGCCACCAGCCACCTGCTCCAGGAGGACGCAGGCGATTACAACTTCGAGTTCGCCGGAAAGGAGATGGAGCGGATG
>JAABTE010000285.1 GCA_011390035.1 Desulfobacteraceae bacterium
CATCGGCAGGATGGCCGTATTCGCAAGGGATCTTGGCGGGCGGGAACGGGGTGAATCCGGCGGTCCCGATCAAGACGTCCGCATGGCGAGTCAGATCCTGGATCGGGGCGGAGCCCAGCGTTGTGGCCGGTTGGCCGCAGGGGCCGGCCCGCCTTATGCCGACGGCGAACCGCCCATTTCGGGTCACCGACAATATCCGGCTCCGGCACAGGGTCTCGATGGACGGGCTCGCCGCCGCGGCCCGCCGCTTTTCCTGGGCCACGCAGGCGCCGCAGGCAACGCATTGCCCCTCCACCGCCTTGCATGCGAGCCGGGCCGCGAAGCCCCCGAGGGCGGGGCCGCTCTCCACCAG
>JAABTE010000286.1 GCA_011390035.1 Desulfobacteraceae bacterium
CCCCGCGTCGGCCAGGAACAGGGCGGCGCTCAGGCCGGCCACGCCGCCGCCCACCACCAGGGCCGCCGCGCCATTTTCACTAGACTGTTCGTCCGGTTTCGTTGCCATGGGATTTGCTTTTTTCGTTGCCACGGGATTTGCTTTTTTCGTTGCCACGGGATTTACTTTTTTTGTTGCCATGGGATTTACTTTAAACGGGCTTCGCGCGCGGCCACGACCGAGTCCACCCGGCGGCGGATCATCTCCCCCAGTTCCGTTAGCTCATCGGACGAAACCGAGCCGATGCCGGCGGCCAGTTCCTCGGCGGTCTCCTCATCGATCTCTTCCGTTATCTTGTTCACGGCGAAGGTGTCCACCTCGCCGTCGTCCAGCAAAAGGCCGCAGGCGCCCACCGCGCCCAGGTATTCGCCGGCGGCGATGATGGGCGCCACCAGCTTCACAAGGCCAGCGTCGCATTCTTCAAAGACGGGCGCGTTGTTCCTGGCCGCCTGGGCCGCAAGGTTCATGTGGGCCACGGCGCAGATGAACGCCTGGCCCTTGTCCGTGGCCTTGACGGCCGGGCACAGCTTGTTGGGCCAGTGGTGGTGGGTGGAGATGCGGATGCCGTCGGTATTAAAGACGTTGACGCTCAATCCGGTCTTTTCGGTGATCTCTTTTTCAAAAGCCTCCCATTCCTTCAGGGGGAGCAGGTCCGTCAGTTCCATGAAAGCCCTTATCCTTTCAAGTGTTTCGCGTGGTTGCCGATGGCCCTTCGATTCGCGTCGAAAGAGGCGTTTTCAGCAGATGGACACTATAACGGAAACAGATCCGATTGGCAAGCTGGAAAAAGATATGTGCCAGAATTGTGGCGGCGGGCGGCGGCTCTCCGGCCCATGGGGGAACACAGTATTTTAGAGGCTGGAAGCAGGGTAGATTTGGTCAACTCGATTGACATCAGGTGCCGCTCATAGCATAATAAACGATATGATGCGATGCGAGCCGAAGGGGCCGGGCCCAAGTTGAGCCCGGACTGAGCGGATCCCCCCCTGGCGCGGTATTAGACAACCGGCGCATCCGAAACGAAAGGAGAGAAAATGACGCGGAAATCTTTTAAGAATTCATGGATGATCGTACCGGTGAGCCTCCTGTTCCTGCTGGCGGCCTGCGCCGCCCCGCAGACCAAGACCGGCAAGGGCGCCGCCTATGGCGCGGCCGGCGGCGCGGCGGCCGGTGCCATCGCCGGCCAGGTCATTGGACGCGATTCCGAATCGACGCTTCTTGGCGCCGGCATCGGAGCTGCGGTGGGCGCCGCGGCTGGAGCGGGCGTGGGCCACATGATGGACCGGCAGGAGGAGCGGTTCCGCCAGGAGCTGGCCACCTCCGAGGCGGCCCAGGTTCGGCGGGAGGGCGACCTTCTGGCCATTACCCTGCGGGGCGACGTGACCTTCGACACCGGATCGGCCCATGTCAAGCCGGCCCTCTATTCGGAGATCAACCGCATCGCCGATGTTCTTCAGCAGTATCCCCAGACGCTGATTCGCGTGGAGGGCCACACTGACAGCGTCGGCTCCGATCAGAACAACATGGAGTTGTCCCGCCAGCGGGCCGAAGCGGTGAAGGAACTGCTGACGCAGCGGGGCGTTTCCCCCGCCCGCATCCAGGTGGTGGCCCTTGGGGAAACCCAGCCCGTCGCCCCCAACAGCACGGCCACCGGCCGCGGGCAGAACCGGCGGGTGGAGATCAAGGTGGAGCCCACCCAGGCGTGACGGGGCCATTCCCATCGCGTCCCACCGCGCCCTGACATCACGGCGGCGGCCCGGGCGTGAATGACGAGACCACCGGCGGCCCGCTCTTGCCCACCCTTCGGCGGGCCGCCGGTTTTCACCGATAAACCGTTTTACCTTCCCGTTTTTCTTCCTTTAGCATTGCAATCCATACGCAAGATGGTATAATTGAAATCGTTTAGATATCATCAACCTGTCTTTCCGCCGAAGGACCCGCGTCCGGCTACGGAATCGGGCTCCGCGAACCCCATCAGAGGAGAGAAAAAACCATGGCGCACATCAACGCTGGCACACTCCAGGACCACATCGCTTCCGTAAGGGACGGCCAGAGACGGTTTGAAAACGCCTTCCAGGGCGTGGCCCGCATGATCCTTGAAAGCGAGATCGAAAAGGTGGTGGTCAACGGCAAGACCACCTATGATTTCGCCATCTTCCGAACCGGAAAAAAGCATGTCATCGGCATCTACGACGAGATCAACAGCTTCGTCTCCTATGTCAAGGACGCGGCGGAGGGCGGCTCTTCCAAGGAGATGGCCTATGTGCTGGTGGGCGAGCCGGGCAACGGCAAGACCTTTCTGGTTGATTTTCTGTGCGGCAAATACCGCTCCTTTCTTGCCCGCCAGGAAAACCGGAAATACACCTTCCGGTTCGTGAATATGGACAGGCTGGGCAGCTACGGCCGCATCGCCACCATCGAGTCTCAGACCTACGAGGACCCGATGATCCTGGCCATGAACCTGTTCGACACCCCGGAGGAGACCCGGGAGCATCTTGCCAGCCATTACGGCTTCAACGACGCCGCCATCGAAAAGCTGTGGGAGGATTACCGGCCCCTGGGCGCCTGCACCGGCTTCATCTGGAACGACCTGCGCAA
Organism: Desulfobacteraceae bacterium; assembly: GCA_011390035.1. Taxonomy (GTDB): domain Bacteria; phylum Desulfobacterota; class Desulfobacteria; order Desulfobacterales; family JAABSP01; genus JAABTE01. The sequence continues at coordinate 2,638 of JAABTE010000286.1, forward strand.
TCACGTCGGCGGCGACCTTGGCGAGATCCTGAATTATGTGGATGTGGTGCCCGTGCCCCTGACGGAAAGCCTCGGCACCATCACCGGAAAATACTCCGCCAAGGACAAGATCACCTCATCGGCCGTGGACCTTCTGGGGGAAGAGTCGATCCAGCGGCTGCTGCACATAACAGACGTGAACAACCCCTACCGCTTCGACCTGCGCCGGGGCGCCCTGGCCCGGGTGGCCGGCGGCGGCATCCACTTCAGCGACGAGATCTACAAGAACAAAAAGGACCTGGTCCAGGTCTATCTGGGCGTCATCCAGAACCGCAACATCGAGATGGACGGCTACAAGTGGCCCATCGACACGCTGATCATCGCCACCTCCAACAACTCGGAGTTCAACCGCTTCCTGGCGGAAAAGGAAGAGGCGCCCATTGTGGACCGGTGCCGGATCTGCTATGTCTCCCACAACACCAACTACAAGCTCCAGCGGGACCTGACCGCCTACGCCATCGGCTCGGAGGCCCGCACCACCCTCACCCGGGAGGACCTGCACCAGGACCCG
>JAABTE010000287.1 GCA_011390035.1 Desulfobacteraceae bacterium
GCCCGGAACCTGGCCCGGGCCCGGGACCTGGACCCGGAAAACTGGTCGGTTCTGTCCCGCATGCTGCCCCTTTTGAGCCGGCGGGAATATTATAAGGATGCGATCTACGGCTACTGCCGGGGCGCCGAGCCAGTGCGATATGTGGGGCGGATCATGATCTACCATGACGTTTTGAAGCGGCGGGGCGTTGAATACAGCGTGCCGCCCTTTTTGGACGAGGATGCGCCGGCCGGGTAGCGCCAAGGGCGGAACATGAGCAAATGGAGGCAAGACATGACGATGGACCCCGGCATGTTGGAAAAGGTGGCGGCGCCGGCCGGGTAGCGCCAAAGGCGGAACATGAGCAAATGGAGGCAAGACATGACGATGGACTCCGGCACGTTGGAAAAGGTGGCGGCGGTGGCCGGGCGGCTGGCCGCCGGCGGACGAAACGTGGTTTTCACCGGCGCCGGCATCTCGACCGAGAGCGGGATTCCCGACTATCGGAGCAAGGGCGGAATATGGGACCAGTACCGGCCGGTCTATTTCGATGAATTCATGTCTGACCGGCGGGCCCGCGTCACCTACTGGCAACAGAAGACCGAGATGTACCGCGATCTGGTCAAGGCCCGGCCCAACCCCGCCCACATGGCCCTGCTCCGGCTCCGTGAGATGGGGCTTTTAGAGGCCGTTATCACCCAGAACATCGACAATCTGCACCAGATGTCGGGCCTGCCGGACGAGGCGATCGTGGAGCTGCACGGCAACACAAGGCGCATCCGCTGCATGAGCTGTGGCGCCATCAGCCCGGAGGCCGAGGCACAGGCCCGCGTCGAAGCCGGGGACCCGGCGCCGGAATGCGCCTGCGGCGGCTATCTGAAGCCGGACACCGTCTCCTTCGGCCAGTCCATGCCCGAGGCCGAGTTGCGGCGGGCCGTTGCGCTGTCCCAGTCGGCCGACGTGTTTCTGGTGGTGGGCTCCACCCTTCTGGTACAGCCGGCTGCCGGGATGCCGGCGCATGCCCGTCGGGCCGGCGCCTGGCTGGCCATCGTCAACATGTCCGACACCCCCTGCGACCGCATGGCCGATGTCCTGATCCACGAAAAGGCCGGCGTCGTCCTGCCCGCCATCGTGGCGGAGGTGGCCCGGCTTCGGGGTGCCGGCGGATGATGGTCTCTCTTTTTTCTTGACAAAATCCTTGATTCCAGTAAAATTTACTATTTTTGCGGTTGAAGGATTCTGAGTCGCTGTCATGCAAGGAGGATATGAAATGTACGCTGTGGTCAATACGGGCGGAAAGCAGTACAAGGTCAGGGAGGGCGAGGTTCATCGCTTCGAGAAGATACCCGGCGATGTGGGCGCCCCGGTCTCCTTTGATCGGGTGCTGATGTTTTCCGACGGTGAGGATGTGAAGATCGGCCAGCCGATGCTGGCGGACGTTGCCGTGTCGGGCCGGATCGTGGAGCAGGACAAGAGCAAGAAGGTGCTGGTGTTCAAGTACAAGCGCCGCAAGCGCTACCGCCGCAAGCAGGGCCATCGCCAGCCTTACACGGCGGTGCGGATCGAGCGCATCGGCGATCCGGCGGCCCTGGCCGCGGAGCCGGAGCCGGTCCCTGCGGAAGCTGTCTCTTCGGAACCGGTCCCCTCGGAAGCTCTCTATTCGGAGCCGGTCCCCTCGGAAGCTCTCTATTCGGAGCCGGTCCCCTCGGAAGCGCTCCCCCCGGAGCCGGCCCCCGAGGCTGTCGAAACAAAGGAAACAACGGCGCCCGGCGCCGACAAGTAGCCCCGGTCCAATCCGTCCATGCGGTCCATATGGTCCATGCTGTACATGCAGTCCATGCAGTCCGTGCTGTATGCAGTCCATATGGTCCATGTGGTCCAACAAGCTCCAAAAGGGGCAGCCATCGAACAGGACCAACAACGGTAACGATCGAATCGGAAAGACAAATAAGCGCCGCGCGCCCGCTCGGGACAATGGCGGGGGCGGGCGCCATTTCTAAGGAGAAGTTGAAATGGCACATAAAAAGGCGGGCGGCAGTTCCAGGAACGGCCGCGACAGCAACGGGCAGCGCCGGGGCGTCAAGATTTTCGGCGGTCAGCGGGTCCGGGCGGGCAACATCCTGGTGCGGCAGTTGGGCACCAAGATCCACCCGGGCGTCAACGTGGGCCTGGGGAGGGACTACACCCTCTTTGCCCTGGCTGACGGGGTGTTGCGGTATGAGCGCATGGGCAAGGATCGCAAGAGGGCCAGCGTCTATTCCGAATAGCCGCCATTTTTCCCCATCGGCCGGCGCCGCGCCGACGGGAGCGCCCGCTGTGACGCGTGCCGGGACGCATGCCGTGATTCATGCCGGCGAGATGCGCCTTGTTTACGATAGCGCAATGCTGTCTGTCAATGGGGATCGCCCGCCGGGACGTGCGCCGGCCAGATGCGTCCGGTGTCAACCGCCCGGCGTCAACGCTTGTGGAGTAAATACTAAGTGAAGTTCGTCGATGAGGCCACCATCTCGGTTACGTCCGGAAACGGCGGCGCCGGGTGTGTCAGTTTCCGAAGGGAGAAGTTTATTCCCAAGGGCGGTCCGGACGGCGGTGACGGCGGCCGGGGCGGGGATGTGATCCTGCTGGCCGACGGTCGCAAGCGCACCCTGTACGACCTGCGGTTCAAGCGCCTGTTCAAGGCGGAAAACGGCCGTCCCGGCCAGGGCTCCCAGAAGAGCGGCCGAAACGGAAAAGACGCGGTGCTGTCCCTGCCGCCCGGCACCCTGGTGCGGGACGCGGACACCGACGCGGTCCTGGCGGACCTGAAGATCCCGGACGAGCGCTTTATCGTGGCCAAGGGCGGGCGCGGGGGAAAGGGCAACCGCCATTTCGCCACGTCCACCCATCAGGCGCCCCGGTTCGCCCAGCCCGGCGAGGAGGGCGAGGTCCGGAACCTGCGCCTGGAGCTGAAGCTGCTGGCGGACGTGGGGCTGGTGGGCATGCCCAACGCGGGGAAATCGACTCTGATTTCGGTCATTTCCGCCGCCACCCCCAAGATTGCCGATTACCCCTTCACCACCCTGACGCCCCACCTGGGCGTGGTGCGCGTGGACTGGGGCGAGCCCTTCGTGGTGGCCGACATTCCGGGGCTGATTGAGGGCGCCCACGCGGGCGCGGGGCTCGGCATCCGGTTCCTGCGGCACATCGAGCGCACGCGGGTCCTGGTGCATTTGATAGACGCCGGCGCCCTGAACCCGGATGATCCGCTGGCCGATTACGCGATGATCCGGCGGGAACTGATCCGCTACAGCCCCTTGCTGGGGGAAAAGCCCACGCTGGTCGTCCTGAACAAAATGGATCTGCCCGGCGCGCCCATGCTGGCCGACCGCTTCGAGGCGGCGGCGCGGATCGCGGATGGGGAGGATGGCCTGTATGCGGGCATGGACGAAGAGGATCGCCCGCCCATCCTGCGCATATCGGCGGCCACCGGCGACGGCCTGACGGCGCTCAAGTCCCATATTACCCGGATTCTGGACCTGATGGCGCCAAAGGGCGCCGATGCGCCGGGAGTTGGCGAGCCGGGAAG
>JAABTE010000288.1 GCA_011390035.1 Desulfobacteraceae bacterium
GGCGTGGGCGGCTACAACCACCGGGTGGAGGACATCGCGGTGGACGCCGGCCGGGGCCTGGTGTTCGTCACCGGCTTTTCCCAGCGCGACCCAGATTACCAGTGCGCGTTTCTATCCGCCTTCAGCTTCGTGGAAAAGGGCGATGACGGCCGGGACCGGGCGGCCTGGATCAATTACAACTGGTGGGCCAGCGCCGCCGCCGGCACCGGCCTCACCGCCGACACCCGGGGCGTCCGCGTCGAAATGGGGCCGGACGGCGCCCTTTATTTCATCGGGCTGGCCGACGGCGGCAACAACATCTTCACCCGCAATCCCAAGCGCCTGACCGCCGACATCAACCGGGAAGGAGCTGATTCTGCCGCCGTGAACAACGTGGTCATCGACCGGTTCAACAACGGGGCCGGCGCGGGGGCCGGGGCCTATGGGTATTTGATGAAGGCCGATCCGGGAACCGGACAGGTTTACGCGGGCCAATTCCAGTACTCCAGCGCCGGAGTCAACGAGGCCCGGAGCTTTCGATTGCTGGCCATCGCCTCGGATGCCGGCGGCGACGCGATGACGGGAGGCGCATCCGAATACGAGATGCCCGACCGGGCCGCCCTGACCATCAACGGCCAGCCCGTGGGGGATCGGGTAACGGATGAAAACGCCTTTATCCGGCTGACGCCGGACCTGACCCGGCGGCGGCGAGTAGCCTGCCTCACCGGCGCGGCCGGCGGCCAATCGGCCATCACCGCCATCGCCTCGGCCGGCGGGCGGGTGGCGGTGGTGGGAAATACCCTCGGAGAGATCATGGCCGTGACGCCGCCGGCCGCGGGCGCCGGGGCAGGGGCCCGGCTTTTTTTCGCCGTGTGGCCCCCGCCCCCGGCGCCCGCGGGGCCGGGGGACATCGACTGTTCCGGCGCCATCGATCTGGCGGACCTGATCGGCATTCTGCGCGTCATGGCCGACGCTCCGGCGCCGAATTCCCGGCCGGACTGTTCCGCCGGAAACGGCGATGTGAGCGAAAACGGCCGCGCCGGCCTGGAGGATGCCATTCTGATCCTGCGACTCTTGACAAACTGATGCCGTCCGGGTAATAGTGCCTGATTTATAATCGATAATTTTTAAAAGGCGGAATCGAGGCCATGCCGACCCTGATAAAATCGCCCCATGGCGCCACAAAGATCGTTCCGGCGCTGATCGTCTCCATAACGATCGGCCTTGCCACCCTGGGATTGACGCGGGGGGGCTGGCTCGATTTCTGGGAAAACCGGTATTACGACATCTGGCACCGCCTGGCCGGCGTTCGCGCCGGCGCGCCCCACGCCCTGATCGTTGCCATGGACGACGCCACCCTGCTGGCCCACCAGGACACCCCCATCACCTTCTGGAGCCCCCAGTTCGCCCGGGCCCTTGATGTGCTGCGGGAGGTCGGCGCCAAGGCCGTGGCCATCGATTATCTGTTTTCTGTGAGCGCCGAATCCTGGCTAAAGCGGCTCAACCTGACCGGAAACGACATCAGCCGAACCTACGACATCGGCTTTCGCGGCGCCCTGGCCCGGGGCAACGTGGCGCTGGCCGGCTCCATCGTCTATGACGCGGATGACAACCCCCGCTACATGCTGCCCATTGAGGACTTTCTGTGGGTGCTGCCCAACGGGACGGCGGACGTGGGGCTGACCAATCTTCTGTCGGACGGCGACGGCGCCTTCCGCCGGTTCGCGCCCATGCTGACCCAAAGCGAGAGCGGCCCCAACCTGACCCTGGGGGCCCTGCTGGCGGAAAAGAGCGGCGCGGCGCCCCCCGAAAGCATCTACAGCCACGATGTTCGATGGATCGGCTTTGCGGGGCCGCCGGGAACGATTCCCCGCATCTCCATGAACCGACTTCTGGCGCCCGGGGCCGAAAGCGACCCTGCGGTGAGGGCCGCCATGGGCAAGGTGGCGCTCATCGGCGCCGAGGGCTCGGCCAGCCAGGACATCCACCCCACGCCATACGCCCGTGAGATCCTGCTGTGGGAGGGCCGGATGATGAGCGGCGTGGAGATCCACGCCAACATCGTCGAATCCCTGATCACCGGCGACAGCCCACGCCCCCCGCCCTTCTGGATCGTGGCCCTGGCGCTGCCCCTGATCCTTCTGGCCGCCGCCCTGATCTTCTTTCACATGCGCCCCCTGCCCGCGGCCGGGGCCGGTCTGGGCCTGGGCCTTCTGCTGGCGGCCACGGCCTACATGCTGTTCAAGTTGCACATCATGGCCCCCCTGGCCGGCGCCCACGCGGGCATCGGAATGACATACCTTTCGGTGCTGGGGCTTCGCCTCACCGGCGAGGAGCGCCAGCGGGCCCACCTCCAGAGCCTTTTTGGCCGGTTCGTTTCCGACGCGGTGGTGGAAAAGCTGATCGCCACCGGCCGCCAGCCGGACCTGGGGGGCGAGGAATTCGAGGTGACGGTGCTTTTTTCCGACATCCGCAATTTTACCACCATCTCGGAAAAACTGGCGCCCAGGGAGGTGGTGGAGATGCTGAACGCCTATTTCCAGCGCGCCTGCGAGCCGATCCTGAACGTCGGCGGAACGGTGGACAAGTTTATCGGAGACGCGGTGATGGCCGTTTTCGGGGCCCCCGTCCGCACGCCGGACCACGCCCGCCAGGCCCTGCGGGCGGCCCTTGAGATGGAACGGATCGCCGGAAAATTCCAGGAATGGATGGACGCGAGATTTCCGGACAGGGATCTGCCGAAATTTCGCATCGGCATCGGCCTGCACAGCGGCCAGGCGGTGGTGGGCAACATCGGCTCCAATCAGCGCATCGAATACACGGCGGTGGGCGACACCGTGAACATCGCCTCCCGGATGGAGAGCGCCTCCAAGGAGCTGGGCTGGACCATCGTGGCCACAGCCGAAACCCTTCGTGCGGCGGGCGAGGGCATTTGCGTGGGCGAAAAACGGGTTATCCCCGTCAAGGGCCGGATGGCCGAGGTCCAGGTGTGCATGCCCATCTCTATCGAAGCGCCGCCGGAGCCTGCGCCCGGCAAAACAGGCGGTAAAACGCAAAAGCGACAAGCCGGCCCCCCCGCGACAGGGGCCGGGGAAGGATCGAAATCATGAGAATCTTGGGATGGATCTGGCCCATGCGGCCAGTGTTAGCGATGCCGTTATGGGCAATGGCGGCGATCTGCCTGGCACCGGCCCTGAACGCATCCCCGGCCTTGGCGGCCCCGGACGCGGGAATGGTTATTTCGGTGGCCGGCGGCGCCACCTATTCCAGCGACGCCGAGGGGCTGGTGGACCAGCCCGTGGCCGCCTTCATGAAGCTGCGCCAGGGAGACCGCATCGTTCTCGAGTCCCAGGCCGCCATCGAGCTGCTCTTCCGAGCGCCCCCGCGAAAGGAGACCTGGCGAGGCCCCGCCATTCTTTCCATAGAGGCGGAGGGCGTCCGGCCGAGCCGGCCGGATCTTCAGCCCCAGGTAAAAGCCATGCCCGGCCCCGTTGCCGCCGCTCTCGGCGAAACGGCCCTGCCCCTGCCCAGAAACCGGTACCAGCGCGGCGGGGTGATC
>JAABTE010000289.1 GCA_011390035.1 Desulfobacteraceae bacterium
CTCCATCCGGTGAAGGCGCCCCAACGCCTCGTATCGCTCCGCCAGGCATCGCAGAAGCTGGGCCAGCAGCGCGCCGGACACGGCGCCGGAAAGAAAAATCGAGCCCTCGGCGCGGCCATCGCCAAGGCGATCCCCGGCCCCTTTAAGGGCATCGGCGTGGAAGAACACCACGCCCACCGCCGGGTCCACCGCCCGGATCTCCCACAGAAGCGCTGGGGCATCGCGGCCCGGCCGGAGGCGGGCGTCCACGGCCATGGCGGCAAAGGGCCGGCGGCGGTTGCGGGCCAGGGCCATTTCGGCCATGGCGTCGGCCCACGCGGGGCAAAACTTTGGGTCCTCCGGTCCGTCCCGGAGGGCAGGGGCCTCTTTGCCGGCGATCAGAAACCGCCACGGCCGGGTTTCCGGATCATGCTTTAAACTACCGATGGTTGGGTTCTTTTCCATATCAACCCTATTACTAACGGGAATAACTTATTATTTCAACCGAATTCTTTTCCCGATTCCATCATGGACAATCCGGCCGTCAGGGGCTAAAATAGGGAAAGGTGCAAAAGACCTTGAAAGAATGGGCAAAGCTATTTTATACATCGAGAACCGGAATCGACGATCGCCCGGCGGTGCGACGGGGCCGAGGCGCCCGTACCGGCCATGAGCTGCGAGTGAAGCCATTTCATCCATTCCCTTCCCCCGAGGGGGGAAGCTATGACGCGTAAAAGGAGACAGGGCAATGGCCTGCATTCTTGTTGTTGACGATGACACGCAGATCCGCGAAATGCTGCGTCAGATGCTGGAGATGGAAGAGTATGAGGTGCTGGAGGCCGCAAACGGCAAGGAAGCCATCAACCTGCTGGACGACCATCGGGTGGATCTTGTGATCACCGACCTGATCATGCCGGAAAAAGAGGGCATCGAAACCATCCGGGACATGCGCAAGCGGTTCCCGGACATCCGGATCATCGCCATGTCCGGCGGCGGCGTCATCGGCCCCGAATCCTACCTGAAGATCGCCAAAAGCCTGGGCGCCACCAAGACATTCGTCAAGCCCATCGAGCGGCGGGTGCTGCTGGATGGCATCAGGGAGGTTCTCGAATAAATCGGCGCGCCCGCCGGCGGCAATCGAGCCGGCGCACGCCCGGAGAGAGGAGTTTTCATTATGGCTGACGTTCGATTCGAGAATCCTTTAAAGATCTTCCGCCCACCGGCCCGGGCGTTGCCGGCAACCCTGGCCCTGGCGCTTTTCCTGATGACGGCCCCGGCCGCATGGTCCGCCCCCGCCCTGGCTGCCGAGCCCGCCGAGGCCCCCCTCTGGCCCCACGAAAAAAGCGACCTCGCCCCGGACCCGGCCCTTGTCTTCGGCCGGTTCGACAACGGGTTCCGGTACGCGCTGATGCGAAACGAAAAGCCCGAGGGCCGGGTGAGCATGCATCTGAACATCCAGTCCGGCTCCTTTCACGAGACAGAGGACCAGCGGGGCCTGGCCCATTTCCTGGAACACATGCTGTTCAACGGCTCGGAGCACTTCGCCCCCGGCGAGCTGGTGCGCTATTTTCAGCGCATCGGCATGCAGTTCGGCCCGGACGCCAACGCCCACACCGGTTTTTTCGAGACCGTGTATGACGTGGTGCTGCCCGAGTCGGGCCAGAAGCAGATGGACGAGGGCCTGCTGGTGCTGCGGGATTACGCCGCCGGCGCCCTTTTGCTGCCCGCGGAGATCGACCGGGAGCGCAAGGTGATCCTTGCGGAAAAGCGCAGCCGGGACTCGGTCTCCTACCGCACCTTCGAAGAGACCATCGAGTTCGAGCTGCCCGGCTCGCGCATCGCCCGGCGCCTGCCCATCGGCGAAACGGCCGTGCTGGAAACAGCCGGCCGCAAGCAACTAACCGATTATTACGACGCCTGGTACCGGCCCGAGCGGATGATCCTGGTGATGGTGGGCCAGTTTGACCCGGAAACGGCGGCGAAGCTGATCCGCAAGCATTTCGCCGACCTTGCCGCCCGGGCCCCGGCCCGTGCGGAGCCGGATCTGGAAAAGATCGATCACAACGGCGTCAAAACCTTTTATCATTATGAAAAGGAGGCCGGCAATACCCGGGTTTCCATGGAAACCGTCGGCATAGAGCCCCGTCGGCCCGATTCCCTGGAGCTGGAATCGGCCCTGCTGATGGAGGAGATGGCCTCCCAGATTGTCCAGAACCGGCTGGACGCCATGCTCAAGTCGCCGGACACCCCCTTCACCACCGCCTCGGCCGGCTCCGGGGTCTATCTGAACCAGGTCCGGTACGCCGAGATCAGCGCCGACGGGCCACCCGAGAACTGGGATGCGTCGCTTGGCGCCATCGAGCGGGTCCTGCGCCGGGCCCTGGACCATGGCTTCACCCGGGCCGAGACGGAGCGCGTTAAAAAAGACTACCTGGCAGGCCTTGACCGGGCGGTGGGCGCCGCCGACACGCGGGACAGCTCGGATCTGGCCCGCCAGATCATTTCCAACCTCAACCGCGACCGGGTGTTTCAGTCGCCGGCCCAGGAGCGCGACACCTACGCGCCGGTGATCTCCGGGGCCACGGCCGAGTCCCTCCACGCGGCCTTCCGCCGGGTCTGGTCGCCGGATCACCGGCTGGTCCTTGTCACCGGCAACGCATCCATCGCCGAGGGCCAGGCCGCGCCCGCAAAAGAGCGGATTATGGGGGCCTTCGAGGCCAGCCGCAAAACCCCGGTCCAGCCGCCGGAAGAAACCGCTGCTGTGGCCTTCCCCTACGGAAAGCCGGAGGCCAAGCCCGGAGAAATCCTGGGGCGAGCCCACGTGGAGGACCTGGATATCCATCAGATCGATTTTAAAAACGGCCTCCGGCTCAACTTCAAGCGGACGCCCTTTGAGGCCAACACGGTCAAGGCCGTTCTCTCCTTCGGCCCCGGCCGATACGGCGAGCCCCCAAACAAGCCCGGCCTGGCCCCGCTCGCCGAGGCGGTTGTGAGCGAAAGCGGCCTGGGCGCCATGGAGCGGGACGCGCTGGACCGCGCCCTGGCCGGCCGCAACACCGACGTGGTCTTCGGCATTTCGGATGCCTCGATCTTTTTCAAGGGCGAAACCGTGACCGGGGAGCTGGAACTGCTCTTCCAGTTGCTGCGGGCACACATTACGGACCCGGCCTTTCGGGAGCGGGCCTACGATCTGTCCATGGCGCGCTTCGAGCAGAAATACCTGGCCCTGTCCCGATCCGTTGACGGCGCCCTGATGCTTGAGGGCCAGAGGTTCCTGGCCGGCGGCGACACCCGCTTCGGCCTGCCGCCCATGGAACAGTTCCGGACGCTGACCCTGGCGGACGCGCGGAACTGGCTGGCGCCCCGCATGGAAAACCAGCCCCTGGAGCTGTCCGTGTCGGGCGACGCCGACGCTGAAACGGTGATCGAGCTGACCGCCCGCTATCTGGGCAACCTGCCCCCCCGCGCAGCCGACACCGCCTCCCTCCCCGCCCGGGGCGACCGCCACCCGGTCTTTCCCGCCGGCCACGCCCTCGCCCTGGATGTGGACACCCGCAT